>JBBSIK010000103.1:0-8179 GCA_038232115.1 Chloroflexia bacterium | reverse complement strand
GGCGACCAGATTCGCCTGATGGACATCGCCGAACTGGTGTCCCTCTCGATGTCGCGGGATGGCGGCAACGGCCTGAGTCGCGGCGACGGCACGGCCCCTCCCCCCGGCCCCACGACGAATGCCGACCCTGTGGCTACGGGCGGTGGCGTGGGCGACCCGGCGACGGAAGAGCCTCCGAGTTTGGCAGGGTCTTAGAAGGTAGTGAGACCTCAGTGAACGAGTATGCAACCAAAATCGGATATATTGCGGGTGTGGTCATATTCTTCATTGTTGCCATACACCTATGGATATCGCTGGGCCTGTCAAGGAGCTTTGCAAGCGTCCGTCTATATGTCGCGCTGTTGGCTCTAGCTATAGGCTCTTCTATCGTCTGGGGCATTGTGGGTGTGGAAGCATTTCTCTTCTTTGGTTTCTGCTCTAGTTGCTTTGGCCCAGGCAGTCCCCAACAGCGAGTATTTTACTCTACTTTTGATTTACCCTTCGAGGGCTACAGTTTTATACTCATCATAGCCATTTTGTATGCCTGCTCTTTGGCACTCCTACTCTTTATGCGCGCTAAACGGTTCTTGCCTCTGCTTACATTGGGTATTGCGGCGCTAGTGTCTGCTGGAGTGGTCGGTTCGGCGTTCATGCGGGTAAACCTGAATCCTGACGGTATCTATTTTCCAATACCTGCTAATGCTCGGCAGCTCCGGGAAGAAGCCACTAGGTATGCTGGCGGACGAATGAAGCACGTAACGTATTTTACTTCTGACCAGCCGGAAGCCGTGTTGCAGTATTATGACAGGGAACTGCCAAAAACCAGATGGGTGCCTCTGTACAGTTTCCTTGAGTCTACGCCTGTCCCGACTCACGTCTACTGGAGGAGCACAGCCGATAACAAAGAGGTTTATCTTCACGTTATGGCAAGAGGAACTGGTGACAAACAAACCTTTGTAGATTTATATCCCAACAATTCCGACAAGAAATAGTATTTAAGCAATGGGCGTGAGAGGATGCTCTACATGATGGAACAAGGCGTGCGCGAGCGTATATTATTGGCAAAAGACAGTATACTAAGCAAGTTAGGACAAAACTGGCAGCCCGACCTCGCCATCATCCTCGGCTCCGGCCTGGGCGCGCTGGCTGACGAGGTGGAGGCTCTGGCCGCCATCCCCTACAGCGACGTACCAGGCTTCGCGCAGTCGTCTGTTGAGGGCCACGTGGGGCGGCTGGTGCTGGGGACGTTGGAGGGCACGCGGGTAGCGGTGATGCAGGGGCGGCTGCATGCTTACGAGGGCTTTACGTTGCAGCAGACCACCTTCCCGGTGCGAGTGCTGCGGGAGCTTGGCGCGCACACTCTGGTGGTCACTAATGCCGCCGGGGGCCTCAACCCCGATTTCCATGCGGGCGACTTCATGCTCATCGAGGACCATATCAATATGCTAGGCTGGGGCGGCCAGAACCCGCTCGTCGGCCCCAACGACCCCTCTCTAGGTCCGCGCTTCCCAGCCATGAACCCTGCCTACGACCCCGATTTGCTGGAAATAGCGCAGGAGGCGGCGCGAGAGTGCAACGTGCCGGTGCAGCGCGGCGTATACATAGTGCTGGCCGGGCCAAATTATGAGACGCGAGCCGAACTACGGCTGTTGCGCCAGTGGGGAGCCGACGCTGTGGGCATGTCCACTGTGCCCGAAGTGATAGTGGCGCGGCACGGTGGCATGAAGGTTGTAGGTATATCCAACATCACCAACATGGCCCTGGCAGATAGCGACGAACCTGTCAACCACGCCAAAGTGCTCGCCGTAGCTGAGGAGTCGCGGCCCAGGTTTATCCGGCTGATGAAGGCATTAGTGGCGAAGCTGAGAAGTGAAACTTGATGCGTTTTGCTCGATGGAGTCCGTTGGATAGCAGCATCCGTGTTTGGTGAACCGCATCATGTTCCACATTTCAAAAAGGGGAGAATAAACCGATGAGCGAAAAAACAACAGGCGACGGTCTTTCCAAGGGGTTAGGCATAGCGGTGGCGCTTGGTGCGCTGGCTGTGGGCGTGGCTACTGCCGTGATGAATAACGATCGGACCAGGCAAGTGCGCGACGAGTTGAAGCAGCGTGTAGACGAGCTTGGCAGGCGCGTAGACGAGCTAACGGCTGAGGCACAGAAGCGGGCAACCGAACTGTCGGCCCAGGCCCAGCGCACTATAGAGGAGCGGCGGCCCGACATCGAGAGCACGATACAAAAGAGCCGCGAAGCCGTGATTGAGGGGCTGGACAAGGCCAAAACGGTTGTCGAGCAGGGGGCGGAGAAAGCCCAGGAGTATGTGCAGCGCGCGAGCACACAGGCTAGCGACAAATCTGGCGATGTTGCGAGCGCGTCAGGTGACATGGCTGACCAGGCTGCCCATACCGCCACCGGTCCCTCGCCGGACACCACCGACGGCGTGAAGGACTGGACAGGCGGAGCAGGCCGTGAGCTATCGGAGGTGATGTCTCGGGAAGATGGGAATGCCGGAGACAGAAATGTCGGAGACGCTAGTGAACAGGCGACCAGTTACATGCGCGAGGGGCTGGGTAACTCGTCCACCGATACAGGCGATATACTTGCCAATTCGGGCAATACGATGGAGGATGCTATGTCAGATATAGGTGGCACCGAGGGTAGCCCCAGGGACGACCTGTCCACCAGCAGCGCGGATATTGCGGTTTCCGGCGAGGACATGTCGGGTGACGATTTCACCGAGCGAGACGCCGAGCAGAGCGGCTTCCAGATGCATGGCTCTATACACATGCATGAAATAGGCGATGAGGGTGCCAGTAATGGCAGTGCTCCTACCGATGCAGGCAATTCGGCCTTCGATACCGGGGAGGCTGGCGAAAGCCAGAGCAACTTCAGTATGGGCGAGCCTACGATCCCTTTTCACGCTGACAACAATCCTGATGCCAACAACGACGTGGACAACGAGCCTCCACACCCCGGCGATACTCGAACCTACAAGTAGAGCTACAGACAGTTGAATGCCATAGGAAAGGGACGCCCTCTGCGGTGTCCTTTTTGTTGCGGCCCGTATGTGAAGTCGCAGCCGAGCAATAAACCGCGCTTTACCTGCCGAACATCCCCTCCGAGTCGAACACTGCCTCTCCACCAATCAGCGTCACGAGTGGCCTGGCGTCTTTTATCTCCTTCGGGTCCACTGTGAAGATATCACGGTCCACTAGCAGCAGGTCGGCGACGGAGCCGGGAGTAAGGGTGCCCGTGACGCCAGGCAGATAGGGCGCTGAGCGGGCGGCTCCTTCCGTGTAGACGCGGACCGCCTGCTCTACGGTGAGGCGTTCCTCTGGATACCAACCCCCCTCCGGCTTATCGGCCTCGTTCTGGCGGGTCGCCGCAGCATGTATCCCCGCGAATGGGTTGGGCGTTTCCACCGGAGCGTCGGAGCCGAACGCTAGCAACGCGCCTGTATCGTGTACACTCTTCCATGCGTAGCCATACCGTGCGCGCGCTCCCCACAGGCGGTCCGCAGCGTGCATGTCGGAGGTAGCGTGTACCGGCTGCATTGAGGCTACCACGCCCAGTTGTACGAAGCGCGGGATGTCGCTGGGGTTGAGCAGTTGGGCGTGTTCTATGCGGTGGGGCATGTTGGGGGGCAGCGGGTTGGTCATCTCCCGCCGGGTGCGCTCGAACGCATCGAGCACGCGGCGATTGGCGGCGTCCCCTATCGCGTGGATGGCAGATGGTATGCCCGCGGCGGCTGCCCGCAAAATCGCCTCTTCCATCTCTGCTTGTGGCAGGGTGGCGATGCCGTAGTTGCCTTCTGTGCCCTCGAACGGCTCTAGCATCTGGGCGGTCATCGAGCCGAGTGAGCCGTCGCTGAACATCTTCACTGGGCCTATCCGCAGCCGCTCAGAGCCGAACCCCGTGCGCAGCCCCACCTTGATGGCGTCGTCCAGCCGGTAGTATGCCAGCAGCATGATGACGCGCATATTCAACTCTCCGGCATCATCAAGCTCTTGCAAGGCGTGGAAAGCGTCAGGGCCTTCGGGATTGTGAAATCCGACGAGACCCATACTCGCCAGCATATCGAACCCGCGCCGCATAGCCGTGCATGCATCTTCAGGGGCTTCCTCTATAGCCCTGCGAGCCAGCATGGTGGCGCTTTCGTAGAGCATGCCATTGGGCTTGCCACCCGCATCTTTGCCTATAGCCGCGCCTTGTGGCACCTCGGTTTCGCGTGTGATCCCGGCACGTTCCAGCGCCATGCTGTTGACCCAGCAGCTATGCAGGTCCTTACGATCCAGGTAAACAGGGTTGTGCGGAGCTACGCGGTCCAGGTCATAGCGCGTGGGGTAATCGGTGGGCGACCACAGGTTGTTGTTCCACCCGCCGCCCAGAACCCAGCGCCCCGGCCCCAACTCTTGCGCCCTCTCCTCGACCATCCGCAGCGCATCTTCCTTCGATCTCACCCCATCGAGGTTTATCTTACTCAGGCTTCGGGAGTATGCGAGAAAGTGGATATGCGCGTCTATCAGGCCAGGTATGATAGCCTTCCCTCCGGCGTCAATGCGATGTGCGACGCCTGGCATTTGTGCTAGCTCCGCAGTGCTGCCCACGGCGACTATATGCCCGTCGCGTATGGCGATAGCCTCGGCCTGGGGATAGTGGTGGTCCATCGTGTATATGTGGGCATTCTCTACTATCGTGATTCTGGGGGTTGCGATCTTGTTGAGCATCTGGTAGCTCCTGATTTATGTTGTGAACGGCTTGTATATTACGTGGTAGTATAATGCATCTGTGCATGGGTAGCGCACATGCTCAGCGGCGGCCTACGTATATTTGGATGGCTTTTAGCGGAGGAAAATAGCCATGTCGAAGAACCAGCGATTCTTGATCGTCTCCATATTTCTTGCTGTGATTTGCCTTCTAATTACATGGCCCAGCACCGCACAAGCCTCTTTTTGCTCATATCGTGAGGACAGTTTGCAGGCTGCGGATATAGTATTTAGTGGCAGGGTACTCAGTATCACAAAAGGGGGTCAGGACGATGTAGTGTTGTTTGATGTTATAGGCTACTGGAGAGGTGTTTCGCAGCCGAGAGTCGTCGTGTACACAGGGGCCAGTTCACGAGATTGTGGAAGGAGGAATTGCAGTTATAGTTTCAGTACAGGACGCAGCTATCTGGTTTTCGCTTACAACTGGGAAGTGAAGCCCGTGAATAGCCAGATTTGGCCTATCCCGGTGCCTGGCTCTGCAGCCAAGCCATGGATCATCACTGATAGCTGTAGCCGAACAGAATTGTTATCGTCTGCACAAGAAGATTTACTATTGCTCGGATCAGCCCATTTACCCGCTACAGGCACAGGCTCTTCAAGTTGGACCCTATATTTACTTGGGGCGGTTGGTCTTACCTTCGCCAGTTTCGGTATGCGGTGGCTGACGAAGAGCCGGGGCATATAGCCACCTACACTATAACGGCTTCAGTAACACTCAGGAGGGCAGAAGCACGATGATTGGTGTTCCCTCATCTCGGCAGGGGCGCGTCTCGGTAACCGGCACGGGCAGTTGGGGTACAACTCTGGCTATACTCTCGGCAAGGCAGGGTTTGCCAACGCATTTGCTGGCGCGCAGTCCCGAAGAGGTCGCTCAGTTGACCTCCGACGGAGAGAATCGCCGCTTCTTGCCAGGTTACCCGTTCCCTACCGACCTGCATGTCACCGCTGATCCAACCGAGGCCCTTGAAGGCTGTGCCATGCTACTAATGGTGGTGCCTTCGCAGACGATGCGGGTCAATATTAGCCGCCTCAAGCCCTATCTGGCAGGTAGCAACGCGATTATTGTTAGCTGCGCTAAGGGCCTGGAAGTACGCACGATGCTGCGTATGAGCGAGGTGCTGGCCCAGGAGTTAGGCGCGGAATGGCAGGACCGGCTGGCGGCGCTTTCGGGGCCGAACCTCGCCAGGGAGATCGTGGCCGGGCGTCCTGCCACCACAGTGGTGGCCTCAACCAACCACGATGTTGCCCGGCGCGCCCAGGAATTGCTCACGGGTGGCCGCTTTCGCGTTTACACGAACCCCGATCTGATAGGCGTTGAGCTTGCGGGAGCACTCAAGAACATCATCGCGCTTGCCGCAGGTATGGCCGACGGCATGGAAGCAGGCGACTCGTCAAAGGCGGCACTGATTACGCGCGGACTGGTCGAGATAGGGCGGCTGGGACTGGCTGCGGGTGCATCGCTCTTCACCTTCGCCGGACTTGCGGGCCTGGGCGACCTGATCGCCACCTGTGCCTCGCCGCTATCGCGTAACCGCACCCTGGGGGAGCAGCTAGCGCGCGGCAAGACACTGGACGAAGTGAAGGTGCAGTTTGGAGGTCAGATAGCCGAGGGCGTGACCACCACTATAGCCGCCCGCGAGCTGGCTGCCACCTACGGGGTCGAGATGCCGATCACCGAGCAGCTATATAATGTGCTGTTTGAGGGCAAAGCTCCACTTGAGGGCCTGAACGCGCTGCTCACCAGGGAGCCGACGGACGAGTTCTTGTCGTTGGGGGTTAGCTCTGAAACGTGAAACGTAATGCAGTGTAAGCTATACAGCTATAGCACAAGTAACACGCTTGTTCATGTTATAGGCTGTTCGTGTCGAACTTAGTGCGGTATGCCGGAAAGTATAGGGTGGAGAGTGAGGCAGCATATGAGCACAAAAGCACAGGCTACTGTGGAAGACTTGTACCACGTGCCGGAGGATGGCAAGGCCGAGATCGTGAATGGGGAGTTAGTACTGATGTCACCTACGGGCGGAATACCCAATCGAGCCGCTGGCAGGATTTACATTAGCTTGGATGAATACGAGCGCGAGACCGGGAGTGGCTACGCGTTCACCGACAATGCCGGCTTTATCGTTAACCTGCCGAACCGCCGCTTGTTCAGTCCCGACGCGGCGTTCTATACAGGGGCGCTCAGAGGCGGTAAGTTCCTCGAAGGCGCTCCCATATTCGCGGTTGAGGTGCGGAGCGAGGAAGACTATGGTCGGTCTGCCGAGCGTGCCATAGCTGCCACGCGCGCCGACTATTTTGCCGCCGGTACACTCGTAGTGTGGGACGTAGATGTATTGCAGGAGAGGGTAGTAAGGGTCTATCGCCACGATGATCCACAGCACCCCACACTCTACAGCAGCGGGCAGGTGGCGGAAGCGGAGCCTGCGCTTCCGGGTTGGGTGATGGCGGTGGATGATCTGCTGCCCTAGTATGATGGGTCGTCGGGTGGATTATTGTTGCTGCCCTTCATAGGGACGAGATACGCGCAAGTGCTATCCTACACAAATACAAGCGCAGCACCCGACTGCACGGATATTTCGCAGGCGCGGAAGAGGCTCAGGCACGTAAGAGATTCTACGCCATATCGCTGCCACTTTATTTCGCTTTCTCCCTGTCTCTCCGCTGCCGACCACACTTCCTCAGCTTCTATATCAAGGTCCAGAGGCAAATCGAGCACAGCAGCCAATCGTTGGCGCTCTTCCATTAGCATGGGCGCAGAACCAATCATTGCGCCGGCTATGCCCAATTCGCTGGCTGTATATATAACACTCTTAAAGGGAAGTAGCAGGTAAAAACCTTCAGAATCGCTATGAAATACGAGGTGTGGGAAGTTGGATGAGTTATGTGGCTCATCCAATCGTTCATAGCACTGCTGAAGGACCAGGTCTTTCGAGGCGTCTTGTGCGCCTGGCTCAGGTAAACCATGCCCAAGCCATAAGTGTGCCGCAATCCTGCGTAGATAGTGCAAGCCGCTGTAGCCGTACGTGTCGCACGACCATGGCAGCCCTTCATATTCCGGCTCATCAGGCTCGTTATACGGCGGTAGACCTGCGGTATGCAGTGCCCGATTGATGGCGTCAAACTGCTCTTTGAAGTAGGCATAGCCTTCCTCGTCGTTGTCAACAAGGTCGGCCAGAATACCCACTTCTATATCTAGCCCCATAATGTTCCTCGTATCTCAGAAGCCACGGATGAGTTCTTGTTGTTGTGTTAGTGGGCTGGTGAAAAGGAAATAGAGAGCACGGCGAGCCGTGCTCTCTATATGACTATAGTACCGAATGAGCTTCTTGAAACAGGACTAAGTAACTATCTCAAATAGCCAATCGCTGCTGGCGACGGAACCAGAGCAAGGCACAAGCTAGCTTGAGCAAACCGAGGTAATTGGATGAGTGTTT
>JBBSIK010000102.1:0-8209 GCA_038232115.1 Chloroflexia bacterium | reverse complement strand
GTAAGTGTTCAGATTGAGGGTACAAGGGGTTGGGAGAGAAGGAAGAGGCACTCGTTGAAGGGATTGAGACCCTTAGCACGCCAGGTGGCGAAGAGAGAAGCGAGGGCCATGCGAGTGGCACTACCCTTTGGAGATTGAGAGCCACCACTCACCTTACGCATCACTACCAATGGACGAATTGAGCGTTCAGCGAGGTTGTTATCTGCTGAAAGACCTGGCTGCAGCACGAACTGGAACAGCCCATCCAGGTGCAACAGCAGCCTCTTACACAGCGTATGGCATGGGTGGCTCTTGTGCTCTTTGGCCTGAGCATAGCGCAACCCCAATTCTCGCGCACTCTCCACCAACTCGATATACAGCGCCTCTAGTTGTTCATGAGTGGGTGGGGCATGCTCACTACCCCCAGTATGCGCAGCACGTAAGAGTTGTTGAGATTTGTCATACAAGGCATGTACCTGCTTTGCCCACCCCAGCACCTCTTCGTCTTTGGGGCACTCTTCTTTCAGTTTGTGTAGGTCTCGCAACAGATGCGCCCAGCAGCGTTGGTGCTCACAAGGTATGCCGTTGTATGCCGCGTAGAAGTCGGTGACCGGCGCGCCTTTGAACTGTGACCCAAGTATGCGCTTGGCTACCGCTCCTGCACGGCTCTTGTCGTACTCGTAGTACCGCTCGCCTTGTGGCGTGCAAAAGCACCAGACATAGCCATTCTGCCCCGCTTCTCGCCAGCCTGTCTCATCTCCATGCACAATACGGCTCTCTCGCACCCGCTCACGTACAGCTTCGGCTGCCTCCTTGACCGGCTTAGTCTCGCATATTCGGTGCAACAGTTCCACGATTTCGCCAGTGGAGATAAGCAAATTGTGCATGGTTTGGAGGTATTCTCTTATCTGGCGAATGGGTAATCGCAATGTGGTACGTAGATAAGCTATCAACGAAGCGATGCGCCCTCCTATTCTTCCCTTTCTTCCCTGCCCCACCACTTGCCCACTCAAATCGAGTGGCGCATAGTGCCACTTGCCACACCGCGCACACCAACTTTTGAATATCTGATGTTCGGTTACTTCTACCGGCTGAGGTGGGGGCAATTCTATTACCTGGCGGGGAGAGGCAAGGAGGCGGCGGCTTAGAGGGTAGTGGCAGTCGGGACACTCCTGTATGGTATGTTGCACTATCTGTGTGGGTGTTTCCCTCGGTCGTGCACCGTTTTCCTCTTTGGCTCGTTTACGCCGCTCTTTCCGCTCCGTTTTCTCCTTGGGTTTAGCGGTATTGGGTTTGATGCGTGGAGGTGGGTCAGCACGCAGGCGCTCAAGCTCTGCCTGTAGCTTGGCAATCAGGGTATGTGCTTCGGCCAACTCCTGCCGTAGCCGCCTTACTTCCTCTTCCAGAGCCTCTATCGTCATGCCTTATATTCTATCGTGGAAATTGCCCGACCTCAACTCTGAACACTTACCTTCTATAGGGCACTGGCGAAAACTATCTCAAATTTGGTATAATTAGGCGTATGAGCACACAGAAGCCGGGCCGTAAGGGCAGTGGAGCGCCGGTCATAGAGAACCGTCGAGCCAGGCACGACTATACGATTGAGGAGACCATAGAGGCAGGTATCGTCCTCTTTGGCTCCGAGATCAAGAGCGTGCGGGCGGGGCGGGTGAATTTGACCGAGAGCTTTGTCCGCGTCGAACGTGGCGAAGCCTGGTGGCACAGTGCGCACATCTCGCCGTGGGCGCAGGCGGGGACCTCTTTCAACCACGAACCTGTACGGCCTCGCAAGCTTCTCCTCCACGACAACGAGATCATGTATCTGCGCGGCAAGGTGGATCAGAAGGGGTTCACACTGGTGCCGCTCAAGCTCTATTTCGTCCGTGGACGCGCCAAGCTGGAGATAGCCCTGGCAAAGGGCAAAAAGCTCTACGACAAGCGTGATGCGATAGCCGACCGCGACGCGCAACGTGACGCACAGCGAGAAATCGCACATGCGGTGCGTGGTCGGAACGGTGGAAGAGACGGATACTAGGCCTTCGGGTCGTTGTGCATACAAACTGTATCATGGGGATGACAGGGATCGACGGGGAGGGAAGTTTAGGGATCGCAAGCCGAGGTGCCTTACCTCGTAAAACAGGGGCAACGCCATAACTGGCAACAAGAATTACGCTCTCGCTGCTGCTTAAGTAGCGACGTCCGACTCACCTAACCCCGGGTGGTGGGATCGGATGACACAAACCGGGGCGCTGCTGCTCTAGCGCCTGGGAAGGGCAGCCTAAGACTAACAGGCTAGCTCACAACCACTTCGTCCGTGGAGGGGGTGTGAGCGAGATCAAATCGCGGAATAAGCTTGTAGTATATCTCTGGCAGATCTTTTCGGACGGGGCTCTCGGATGCCCCCATCTCCACCTTATATAAAGAGGCACCCTGCTTCTGCGGGGTGCCTCTTTGGTTTTAATATGCGAACTGTGGCTTACATAGGTCCGCAGATGTATTGACAATTTTCGATATAGTGCTATAATAAAACCATGTTGACAGACAAGCAGACAACCCCAGGGCGCAAACCAAAGCCGCAGAGCGATGACTCCTGCTGCACCCCCGCCGTGTTCACCATCAGCACGGCGCGCGTGGCAAGCCAGGTGAAGCTGCTGTCGGCACTGGCAGATCCGACGCGACTGCAAATTGTGGAGATGCTGTCGGGACTGGACGAACCCCTGTGCGTGTGCGATATACAGGCCAACTTTGTGTTGGGGCAGCCTACTATCTCACATCATCTCAAGGTGCTCCGTGAAGCAGGGCTGGTGCATTCCGAAAAGCATGGGCTATGGGTCTACTATTCGCTGAACAGGGGGATGCTGGAGGGGACTTCTTCATACCTCGATGGTGTGCTGTCCAAGTCAAAAGCAACGGCGGGCTAACACGCGGCCCAGCGCCATGTGAAGGCCCATTATTTTGGTGCCTATATTGAGCACCATCAATATATGGAGGGTAAGAAAGATGTCTGGTAAAGTTCAAAGCCAAAACGTGGAGATACGGGAGAGAGTCAGGGAGCGCTACAGCCAATCGGCACTGCGCGTAGTGAGTGGAGAGCGTTGCTGCGGAGGTGGCGAGACCGCAACTACTTGCTGCACGGGCACGGACGACCCTGTCACCTCTAATCTTTATACCGAGCAGGAAGCAGGCGAAGTGCCCGCCGAGGCGTTCCTCGCATCGCTAGGCTGTGGCAATCCGACTGCGCTGGCAAAGCTCAGTCCGGGCGAAAGTGTACTCGATTTGGGCAGCGGTGGCGGCATAGACGTGCTGTTGTCAGCCAGGCGAGTAGGGCCAGAGGGCTTCGCATACGGGCTGGACATGACCGATGAGATGCTAGACCTGGCCGAGGCGAACCGTCGCAGAGCAGGAGTGGAGAACGTCAAGTTCCTCAAGGGCTATATCGAGGACGTGCCATTACCTGATAACGCTGTGGACGTGATAATATCGAACTGCGTGATTAACCTGGCAGCCGATAAGCGGCCCGTATTGCAGGAGGCGTTCCGAGTGCTCAAGCCCGGTGGCCGCTTTGCAGTGTCGGATATCGTGTTGCGTGGCAAGGCACCGGACTCCGTTCTTCACAGCTTGGAAGCGTGGACCGGTTGTATTGCGGGCGCGCTACACGAAGATAAGTACAGGGATTTGCTGGCCGAGGTGGGATTCAGAGAAATCGCGATAGAGGTCACTCGTAGCTATTCGACGGCTGATGTAGCGGGTGAAACCAGTTGCTGCGCACCGGCAGACCTCGCGGGGCGTGACCTGACTCTGGCAGACGGCCTGTTCGCCAGCGCCTTCATCCGCGCCACGAAGCCCGCCGACTAGACGGAAGGCATCATGTACACACGAATAGCCACGCCTGCCGATGCTGCCGCCATCGCTCGCATCTATAACGAGGGTATCGAGGATCGAATCGGCACGTTCGAGACTCGCCCGCGCACCGAAGGCGATGTAGCGGCGTGGTTTGACAGTGAGCATCCTGTGGTTGTGGTCGAGGGGGGTGCGTGTGAGGTGGTGGCGTTTGCTTCCACCTCTCTCTATCGGCAGCGCGAGTGCTATAAAGGGATAGCCGAGTTCTCAGTGTACGTGGCGCGAGTGGCTCGCGGGCAAGGGGCCGGGCGTATGGCTATGGAAGCGCTGCTCATTGAAGCTGAGAAGGCAGGGTTCTGGAAGCTCTTGTCGCGTATTTTCGTAGAGAACATCGCAAGTCGCTCACTGGTCCGCTCGCTGGGCTTTCGTGAGGTAGGTGTATATGAAAAGCATGGCTGCCTGGATGGTGTCTGGCGGGATGTGGTGATCGTAGAACGGCTTATCCCGGCAAATATCATCTAACTGCCTTGCTGCCCGACTCTCGTGCCCCTATATTGCCCGTCTAGTTTAGCTGTGGACAGGAGCGCTAACCACTTACTGGCCTCGCGCGGTGAACGCAGATGCACTACATTCAGATGTGCATATTCCGATTGACTGAACAAAATCGAGTACTCCCTGCGAATCTTCTTGTATGTCTTTAGCAGCCAGACGAAGATGGAGTCGCGGCTGAGAAAGGCGCTGCGTGCCGATTCGCTGTTACCATTCCAAAGCTCCTCCCTGGTAATCACACGGCGCACGGTTCTCCTGGCAAGCCGCCGGAAGGTGAGCAGAAACGAGTAGTCCAGCCACACCAGCATGGTTGCCCGGCTCCAAACGATGTCGCGCACCACGCTGTAGGTGCCGTCTACTACCCACTTTTCTCCGCTCACCACACAGAGCACCCTCCTGCGAAACTCCTCCTTCTCCACCGCAGTCCAGCCCGGATCCCAGTGAAGCGCGTCGAGTTCCACATGAGGGATAGCCATGTGTTGTCCGATTTGCCTCGCATATGTGCTTTTGCCTGAGCCGGTGGTGCCCACTACCACGATTCGGGCATGCGGGCGCCTGACCGGCAGCAGGGGAGAGATTGCTTCCAAATTAGCCATGTCAAACAGACCTCTATCCTCCTATTATCATATTGTAACCCACCTGAGTATATGATAGGAGAGGCACAGGCGGCTGTTTCGACCTGTGCTGTTACCAACACAATACAGGAGGAAATGATTCGATGAAGAAGATCGCATTACTGTTTGTAGCTGTTCTAGCGGTGATGGCGCTTGGTGGCGCCCATGCCACATATGCTCAGGGAGCGACGATGACCGTCAACCTGAGCGAGCAAAACGGCTCAGGCCAGAGCGGAACAGCAACCCTCACCGATATGGGCGACTCGACGAAAGTGGTCGTCAATATCTCGAACGGCACCGCAGAGCCTCAGCCTGCCCACATTCACATGGGTTCTTGCGCCAATCTGAATCCCAAGCCGCTCTATCCCCTGAAGAGCCTGGTGAACGGCACCTCCGAGACAACGGTCTCCACCAAGCTGTCCGATATCGCCAACGGCGGCATGGCTATCAATATTCATAAGTCGGGAGCCGAGGTCTCGGTTTATGTATCCTGCGGCGATATAGCCAAGATGATGACCAGCAGCGACACCTCGGCGGGCAACTCCGGTGGTGAGTACGGCACCTCAGGCGGTACTTCGGCAGGCAACTCCGGTGGCGAATACGGTCCCCCCGGCATGCCCAGCACGGGCAATGGCGATATGCCCATCATCGCAGCCCTGGCAGGTATCCTGGGCCTATCGCTGACAGGCGTGGGCCTCAAGCTTGCTCGTCGCAAGGCATAGTTGAGCTTACAAACAGGCTAGCCGTTTGCTCCTTCCTGTCTCATGGAGGCTCAACGGCGTCGGAAGAAAGGAAGCAGATCGCACGTGCAGCCTGCTTCCTTTTTGTTCGTAAGGTTGGTATGATGTAGCCGCACGGTGCAGGCGGGAACAAACGCTATGCGAGTGACGTTTAATGGCTGAAACGCCTCTATCATGTTTGATATGTTGCGGTTCCGAAACCAGATATGCGTATCTACTCAAAGTTACGGGATGGAGAAGGAAATGTCATTCGTAAAGAGCCTTATTTTTCGCATCGCTATTACGGCCTTGCTAGCCCTCGGCCTGGCAGCCTGTTCCGGCGGTGCGGGCAGTAGCGAACCCACCGGCCCTGGTGACACTGCCGAGCCGAAGCCCACAGATACCTCTGTTACCACCGTGCCCGCGCTCAGACCAACCCCGCCGCTGCCCAGGGTGCCGGCCTCACGTCTGCGTGGCGCAACTGCGGGCACCCTCCCGGTGGATAGCGTTGACATAATGATAGCTCGGTCAAAGCCTGTCCAGGTCACAGTAGCGGTGCAGGGTAACCTGCCGGACTCCTGCACAAAGCGCCAGTCAGTTACCCAAACCCGCAACGGCAACGCTTTTGTAATCACAATTACAACAACCCGACCTGCCGGCGCTATGTGTACCCAGGTGCTCACCCCCTTCCAGGAGAGTATCTCCCTCGATACCATGGGCCTTAACGCAGGCTCGTACACTGTGATCGTAAATGGCATAAGCACATCATTTGAGATGCCGGGGGACTGAGGCGAGTAGTGTGGGGCGAGTGAAGCGTGGTATGTCACCGGTTCCTCTGAGGCTCGAAAATAAGGCAGGGCAACTCAAAACACGTAAGCTGCCCTGCCTTATTCTTGTTGCCACGCTAATTTAGCCGCATCGAGTTTTACGTTGCAATTATTACGTTTATTACATGTTGCGACCTGCATCTAAACTGCTGCACGGTACGTATGATATAATGTACAAACAGGCGGCACTAGAGGCCGTGACATATTCGAACCCAAATTCAACGAGGAGGCAAATAGAAATGAAGAAGGTTGCACTACTGGTGATTACTCTGCTAGCCATGTCGGTTTTCATGGTTGTGGGCGCATCTGCTGCTGATAACAGCATGCCCATCACGATGAATGCCCAGAAAGGCTCCGGCGAGGATGGCACTGCTACGATCACTGCCAAGGGCGATGCCGATGTAATGGTAACAGTGACCCTCAAGAACGGCACCAGCGTGGCCCAGCCCGCACACATCCATAAGGGTAGCTGCGCGAATCTCGATCCCAAGCCTCTGTATCCCCTGACCAGCCTGACCAACGGTACGTCTAGCACTGAAGTAATGGTACAGATGTCAGAACTGGAGAAGGGCGGCTATGCCATCAACATCCATAAGTCGGGTGCCGAAGTCGCCACTTACGTATCTTGCGGTGACATTAAAGCTATGATGACCAGCGGCGGCACCATGGCGGGCGGCACCATGTCCGGCAATGGCTCGATGCCTGCGACAGGCTCCGGCGACCAGCCCTTGTTCGTGGCCTTCCTTGCCCTGCTTGCCCTCACCCTCACCGGAGTGGGCCTCAAGCTCTCCCGCAGCGCTGCCAAGCGCTAAAGAGTGGCCCCGGCAGCTACGACTGCACAGCAAAGAAAGAACCTCCGGACGGCGTTTCGCTCCGGGGGTTCTTTCTTTGCTGTCAGTATAAAGTTACGACGCAACATCAGCACTAAACCTGCCCTTTGTCATTCCGCCTCCGGGCAGGGTAGGCCGGCTAAGTTCTCAGCTTAGGGCCGCCGCAGCCCGTCAGTAGCTAAGCAGGAACGGGCCTACTTCACTATGACCTTCGCCAACATCTCAGGGTGGAGGGTACACCAGTATTCATACGTGCCGGCCTTCGTAAATGTGTAGCTGTACTTCTGGCCTCGATTCAGTATGTCCGATTCCCATAGGCCACTGGGAGACTTGCTCACGGTGTTGTGCTCGGTGGGGCCTACCTCTGTCCAGGTAACCTTTGTGCCCACAGGCACTGTTACCTCGGCAGCGTCGAACCTGAAATCCACTATGTTGATACCGACTTCTTTCGGAGCGCCCGTGCCACCCGTGCTGCCTGCCACGTTGTACTTGGCCTTGTAGCGGAAGGTGCCTAACTGCGATAGTAGCACGTCATATGGCGGCTTGTTCTCAGGGTGCATCTCGAATACGGCTCGCTCGAAGTACTGCACGCGATAGGTCTTGCCATCAAGGTCGCTTCGCTCGTCGAACTCCTCTGAGATAGGAAGGCCTTGCTGTGCCAGTCCGCCGTGCGCATTCCAGTAAGAGAGGAACTTGCCACCCACGCTCTTGCCGGTCTCTGCGAACTTGCGGGGGCTTTCGGTACTCACATGCTGACCCTGTGCTCCGTTTGGGTACTTCTGCTTATAAAGGAAGTTACCCAGCAGCGACAGAAGTACGTCATTGGGGACTGGATTCTGGGGGTGCATCTC
>JBBSIK010000101.1:0-8280 GCA_038232115.1 Chloroflexia bacterium | reverse complement strand
GCTGTATGGCTCCATGAAGGGGGACATGATGGCTTCGCGCCAGGCTGTTGAGAGCTGACCGCGCTCGTAGAAGCCCTGGGCAGTGGTGAGATATTCATCGCCCATCAGATAGAAAGGCCCGGCAGCGCGGTATTCGAATGCGGCCTGCGCTACGTCGCCACGGCTTTGCAGGATAGAGCCGTGGAGCGTGTTTAGCACCTGCGGGGATGGGCGTAACGACGGCTCTACCGAGGACATGCGCTCGAACATGCGCTCTATGGCAACTTGCGTGTCGTCTGGCCTTTCTTCCTCCAGCACCAGCAGGCGATCAAACTCCTTCACTGAGGCGAAAGCGTGCTCCTGTGGGTACAACGTCTCCAACTCGGTTATATAGGCGGAGTTGTTCTGCTGGTATGTAAGCACCCAGAAGATGCGTAGTGCCCCTTTGCGGTAGAGCCGTGGGTCTATCGCGTCATATGTAGGGGCTGGCCGTGCGTTGTGCCAGTAGAAGTCGAACACCTGCATGCTCTGGGGCGGCTCGTCAGCGAGGATGATCAGGTCGCCCTGTGCTGCTTTTTCAGACAGGTACCGTGCCGCGCCCCGGTAGTCGGGCAGATAAGAAAGCTGCCTGTGCTGCTCCGGGTTGAAGTATATGTATAGGCCAAGCCAGAGCAGCATGAGCACCGCCGCACCCATCGCCTCACCTACTATTCTCGCCACTACCCGCAAGGACCTCGTGGGAAATAGCTGCCACAGAACCACGAACACGTTTGCGATCAGCAGGAAGTAGAAAGGCATAGTGAAGAGGACGTATCTCTGGAACACAGTGTTCGTGGTCTTGAGCACGGCCAGCAGCACCGTGGGGATGAGCAGCATCGAGAGGCATAGCAGCACCGACCTGTAGCGCCGCTGCAAGAGACCCGCACCCACACCTGCCAGCGCGATGCCCGCTACCGCCCATTGCAATCCCTTCTCGGTCTCCCGCTCGACTCCTACCTGCCCCAGCCTGTTAAGCATCCTTCCCAACTGCTCGCCCACCGATTGGAGCGAGAAGAGCGATATGCTCGGCGGTATCCTGGGTATCCTCAGTATGTCGAGCAGCACCGGCACCGAGGCCAAAGCTATTATCAGCAGCGACACCGCAACGACACGCGCTTCCGAATCGAAAGTTGAAAAGTGAAAGTTAGAAAGTAGGCTACCTGGAACTTTTAACTTTGAACTTTCGGCTCGTCTACCGCCGCTCTCCTTGCCGCGCCCCCGCCACACTCGATAGAGAACCCATAGCAGGTAAGGTGCGATAGCGGGCAAAGCCAGGGTGAAAGCATGGTACGTCATGAAAATGTTGGCGACTGTGCTCCCCGCGAACGCGAGCCACCAGCGCGCCTCCCCGGTACGCTCTGCGACGAGCAGGCAGTAGACGGAAAGGGTGGTAAAGAGCGCGAGGAAGACGTAGGGCCGCACATCTTGCGAGTGGCTTATATGCACAGCGGAGACGGCCACCATGAGGGCCGCGATAAGCCCCTGCGCCCGCCCGAACATCTCTTTGCCCAGGCCGTACACCGCAAGCGGCGTGAGCAACCCGGCAAGGGCAGATGGCAGCCGCACCAGCACAGCGGAGGTGGTAGGGTCGAGCGGCTGTGTAGTGAGCCAGACGAGGAGATAATGCAGGGGGGTCTGCACGCGCATCCAACCGAAACGGTCGGTGAGGATGGCTGTGATGCCTCGCTGGGCCACATCAATGGAGGATACTTCGTCGTACCACAGCCCCTGGCAATCCAGGCAGTAGAAGCGCAGGGCCGCAGCCGCCAGCACGATTCCCATGAGCGCGAGCGGCGTCCATCCAATACGCAGGGAGCGCACAATGGGCCGCGGTCGGGCGTCTACAGAGGGGGCGGCCATGTCTCGCCCGGTGCCAATCCAGAAGCCATATCGAGCAGGTGAAGAAAATCCGGCATTATCATCAAGGCTGCCCGGGTTGTGGAGTGGGTTGCCCGGGCTGTAGCTGGCCGCCAGGTTCAATGCCGTTGAAATAGTCGCGCACAAGGTCCTTGTAGCCTTGCGGGATGTAGTCGCCGTTGAGGGCGTTGCCTGCCTGCTCTCGATACTGGCCGTACACCTGCTCGTAGGGCACCGAGGCGGGGCCTGTGTTGGTGGCATTGGTGTTGGTGGTTGTGCTGCTCTGCTCGCCGTTCGGATCCTGCTGCCCCTGCAACGTCACAGGCGTGAGCGACGAGTTCACCCCTTGCGCAGGCGCATAAACAGGCTCGGTATGGCCCTTGCCCGCCCCACCCGAAGGCTCCCCTTGCTGGCCCCGTCCACCATTCTGCTGTCCACCTTGCCCCTGACCTTGACCCTGACCTTGCTGCTGGCTTTGACCCTGTCGTCCCTGTTGCCCCTGTTGTCCCTGTTGCCCCTGCTGCCCTTTCTGTGCCGTTACGAGAGTGCCCTGGCCCGGCGCGCCCTGTGCTAATACTGGCGTGCCTGTTTGGGCGGGCTGACCTTTCGAAGGCGAACCGAGGGCTACCACTGTGCCACTCTTCGCCTGGGGTGTACTGGATAGAGGACTGCCACTCATAGCTACAAACGTGCCCGCCGCAGGGAGAGTGCCGTTCGAGACTACTGTGCCGGAGAAGGGAGTGCCGTTGCCGTTGCCGTTGTTGTTCGTGTTGGCCTGCGCGGTGCCGTTGGCGACGGGCGTGCCCTGTCCAGCCGATTGTGCCATGTTGGTCTTGCTCTGCTGGATATGGGCGAGGGCCTGCTCTATCTGCTTCTGGTTGGCAAGCTGCTGCCCGTTTTCCCTCACGTTCTGGCTCAGGTTTTTCATCGCCTGCTCGGCTGCTTTAGGATCGCTACTTTCTATGGCGTTGGCGGCATCGTTCAGGCGCTGTGCCATCTCTGGATCGAGCGATGCCGCGCTATCTCGCGCCTGCTTCAGCGATTCGGCAAGGGCCTTTCGCTCCTCAGGCGACATTTTGGCGGCATCCTGCCCGGCCTTTTGGAGGGCCTGAGCAGCTTTTTCGGGGTCTCCCTGCTCAAGAGCGTCGCCTGCTTCCCTGGCCTGCTGGTTGCCCGACGCGGCCAACTGCTTCGCCACCTGATCGAGGGCTGCGCGCCTGGCGGGAGCATGTGGATCGAGCGTCTTTTGCATCTTGCTTTCGCTCTCCGACAGCCGCGCAATCGCCTCTTCGCGTGAGAGGTCATCCCGCGAGAGGTTTTTGGAGAGTGTGGCAAGCTCTCTCTGTAGCTCCTTGAGGGCGGGATCCGTGGCAGCATTGGGTTGAGCCTCGACTGCCTTTTGCACGGCATCCACTCTGGCCTTTTCGGCGTCTATCTGCGCCTGCACCGCGCCGTCACGTCCCAGTGCCCCAGGGTTGGGCACGAGCACCGTAATCGCCAGCAGCGCCAGCATAGCTGCCAGGGGCCACATCGCGCCTCGCTTCCATGCAAAGGGTAGGTCTTTCCCTGGCATGATGCGCGCGGCCACGGAGAGCGCATCGTCTAGCTGGGCGTTTCGGAGAGCCTGCATGTGTGGGGCGGCTGGCCGAGTAGCGTCCTCCAGCGCGGTTGAAAGTCGCTCGTCTAGCCCAAGCAGTACATCGGCGTGGCGGGCGGTGCGCATCAGGTTGCGTGGTCGCAACATGGCATAAGCGAGCACCGTAAGCGAAGCCACGAGCGTCAGCCCCGCCCCCACCGCCAGCAATTCCCACCCCGACAGCATCTTCTGGAAGCGCCATACCGCCGCAATAACCGTAGCCGCGCCCACACTCAGGCCCACGGCGATAGGCATCAACTGCACCGCTTCAAGCAGTCGGAAGCGCAGCTGCACCCGCCCTAATACACGGTGGAGTTGTTGCAGGCGGGGGTCGGCGGGTGCTATTGGATTGAGGTGGGTGGTTGAGGCCATAATATGATTATAACGTTAAGACGAAGAAACTGGCGGGAAAGTTCATTGAAGAACGCGATATGGCTATTCTGCTATTTATGATGAGAAGGCCCTGCACTCTTGCGCTAAAGCTTCCGGTGTATGTTCGATATGTAGATTCTCCACCGCTTGTATGAAGCGTGGCACATCAAGCTTCCTATAGTGCCCACGATCATACCAACGAGCAGCGCGCCCAACAGATGCGAGAAGCCACTATCAAAAGTATTAGCGATTGCGAAGGCCCGCACGTCAGTCCAGTGGCTGCGGAGAAAGTCGGGATTCCTGGTAAGGATATGCTCCAGTATGGGTAGAGAGGTGTACGCCAGCAAGAAGCCAAAGGTGACGGTTATTAGCACGCAGACCATGGCACTCCAAACCGCTGCCAGAATACCGAGTCCAATAGAGCCGGTGTGGTGGGTCGCCCAATTACCTGCGATGCCCCACAATAGAAACCCGCCTAGAAGGAAGGGCGCAGTAGCTACTATGCCTACGAGGCCCGACAGGTTGGTAAACGTTTCAAGCATAAGATTCACTAGCCACATCACGCCCGTAACTAGCCCTACCTTCGTTCCCTGACGCAATGCCAATAGCCGGTTAGGGCTTGGATTGGCGGTGGTCGCAAGCACGATGCCTGCGTAAGTGAGCAAGAGGACTACAGGCTCGACTATAAAGACAAGGCTACCCTGTTGTGCCAGGAAAGCGTCGTACAGTAGCACACGGATAGCAATCAGTGCAAGATCCAGAACAATCAGGCCCAGAAGCAAACGCTTAAGCGATCCTGCTGTTTCTGCTGGTTTTCCGACGTGTGCCAGTGTGTCCATGATATATTCCACTCTGTCTCAGTAAGCCAGGACTGTAGCACGAAAACGGCCTCTGCCTCTAGTCGCCGGCAAACCCTGAGCGTCGCTCTGTCTCTTGACGATGGTCACAGCTTATTCAGGGCTGATGGCGATTTCGCCACTCTCTTTTGGGCGCTAAGTATCTCCACGATCCAGGATGCCGAAGGAGTCCGAGCTTTTTCTACCGGCAGATTGCTGCTCTATTATATCTATTATATCGGGAGGGGACTTCCTCGACCATGGGCCAGAGTGATATAAGCAGGGCAGTGTCAAAGTCATGCATGTAGCAATCAACAGCACCAAACAGCATAGTGTCATTCCGCATGGAGTGAGGAATCGGGTGGGTATGGGACAGTGCTGAGTTAGAGAAAGTAAGCGGCACACTTACTACTGTGTACAAGGGTGTGTACAAGGGCCAACCGATTCCTCACTACGTTCGGAATGACAAGGGGTGGTTTGTGCGCTCAGTTTGCTGCCTTTTAGACTTTGCATCAGCCCTGGTGGTACTAAGTAGGGCTGATGCAAAGCCGGTAGATGGTAGTTGCGCATGTGCCATATTGGTTTTCGTCATTCTGATTGGAGTTTAGACTAACCTCAATTAGCTCGGATAGGGGGCGACAAAGAGAGATGCGCAGGGAGGGTGCTTGGGAGTAAGTTGCAGTGCGTCTGAAAGCTCGAAAAGGGCGTCTTTGGCTCGGTCCAGGCGGCCATAGGCTGCTTGACGAAACTCGATCAGGTTGTTAAGCTGCTTATCAGCAGAGCCAGAAGTGTTGTGGCACATACTTCCATTACCTGCTGATTGGCGGTCTGTGGCAACACGGTCCGCCTTTTCTCCTACTTTGGTCTAAACTCCAATCAGGATGGCAAGGCATAGGCTTACCTTCTGATCTCCGACTTTGCATCAGCCCTGCCAGGCGGAAGGTTCTTATTGACGAACGATACCACAACACAGCAAGGCGGCATCATCGCACGGCTGCGCAATCGCATTTTGGCTGGCATTGTGAGCAGGCGGGGGAGGGCCTTGTTCAATCAGGGGCAGTATGAGAGCGCCATCGCCGAGTACAGCCGCGCAATCGAGCTTAGTCCCGACTCTCCGCAAGGCTACAACGATCGCGGCCAGGCCTATGACATGCTGGGCAATCACAGTAGCGCAATTGACGACTATGACCGCGCTGTCACCCGCGATCCCGAGTTTGCGCTCGCCTACTACAATCGTGCTGTCGCTCACACCGCCAGGGGCAATCTGGACCATGCCATCGCGGATTACACCCGCGCTATAGAGCAGAAGCCCGACCTGACGACCGCGTATAACCGTCGCGCTGCCCTGTATCGTGCCAAAGGCGAACACGACCTTGCCAATGCCGACGAGGATCAGCTAAAGAAGATCAATCCCAACGGGGCAGTTGATGAGTACAACAAGCTGATCGAGAGCAACCCGAAAGATGCCGAGCTCTACCACAATCGGGGGGCAGCTTACGGCATTAAGCAGATGTATGATCGCGCGCTGACCGACTTCAACCGGGCTATCGAGCTTGATCCCAACTATGTGCGGGCTTACGACAACCGGGGCGTGATCTATGCCGAGAAGCGCATCTACGACAAAGCTCTCTACGACTTCGACCGCGCTATCCAGCTCAACCCCAGCTATGCCGAAGCCTACAACAACCGTGGTACCACCTACGGCGAAACAGGGGACATGGACCGAGCCATAAGCGACTTCAGCCGCGCTATAGATCTCCAGCCCGACTACATCGAAGCGTACAACAATCGTGGCACCGCCCGCCTGACAAAAGGTGATCGCGAAGGGGCCGCCTCAGACTTCCGTCGCGTGTTGGAAGTCGCCAAAAGCCCTTCCGTGAAGAAGGCAATGGAGAAGCGTTTGCGAGAGCTTGAGGCGAAAGGGCACGCCTCTCATTGATAGCGCACCGTAGTCGCCGGTATGATGTCGTCATCGTAGGCGCGGGGCCGAACGGTCTTGCCGCCGCTATTACCCTTGCGCGCTCAGGCCGGTCGGTGCTGGTGCTGGAAGCGCACGATACCGTAGGCGGTGGATGCCGCTCGGCTGAATTGACGCTGCCGGGGTTTGTCCACGATGTGTGCTCCGCCATTCACCCCCTAGGTGTAAGCTCCGCGTTCTTCAGGTCGCTTGCACTGGAGCAGCATGGCCTTGAATGGGTCTTTCCACCGGCGGCCCTCGCCCATCCTTTCGATGATGGTACCGCCGCAATGCTAGAACGCTCCATACAGGCTACCGTAGCCACACTCGGCAGTGACGGTACGGCTTACACCCGACTCATGTTGCCCATTGTGCGAGACTGGCGCAGGGTAGCTCCCCTGGTGCTCGGCCCGTTGCGCGTGCCCGGGCTGCGTGACCTAGCTCCTCTTGTGCGCTTTGGTCTGCCCGCGCTCATGCCGGCTTCATGGTTGGCACGGCTCTCCTTCAAGGGGTATCGCGCCCAGGCTATGTTCGCAGGGATGGCGGCACACTCGATGCTGCCCCTGGAAAGGCCGGGCACTTCGGCAGCCGCATTAGTACTTGGGACCCTCGGCCACGTGGTGGGTTGGCCGGTGGCGCGGGGTGGCTCGCAGAGCATTGCTGATGCTATGTCCAGCTATTTGCGCGTGCTTGGCAGCGAAATCGCCACAGGTACACGTGTCGAGTCTCTTGATGAACTGCCCCCTTCCGGTGCTGTGCTGCTCGACGTGACACCTCGCCAGCTACTACGTATTGCAGGTTCCCGCTTGCCTACTAATTATCGCCGCCAACTGAGTCGCTACCGATACGGCATGGGTGTCTTCAAGCTGGACATGGCTCTCGACGGACCCATACCGTGGAAAGCGCCGGAGTGTGCGCGCGCGGCGACTGTGCATCTGGGTGGTACCTTGCCGGAGATCGCGCAGTCGGAGAGCGCGGTGTGGCGGGGAAAGCACCCGCAGAAGCCTTTTGTGTTACTGGCCCAGCAGAGCTTATTTGACGGCACGCGCGCACCCGTGGGTAAGCATACGGTATGGGCTTACTGCCACGTGCCCAACGGCTCTACCTTAGATATGACAGACCGCATCGAGGCGCAGATCGAGCGGTTCGCACCTGGCTTTCGCAGCCGGATACTGGCTCGGCACGTGATGTCTCCCGCTGATATGCAGAGCTACGACGCGAATTATATTGGGGGCGACATCAACGGTGGCGTGCAAGACCTGCGGCAGCTATTTACCCGCCCCACGCCAAGCTGCCGTCCATACCGCACCGCCACAAGGGGCATTTACATCTGCTCGTCGTCTACGCCGCCCGGTGGAGGAGTGCATGGCTTGTGTGGCTACTATGCGGCACGCACAGCTTTGGAAGATGGATACTAAGGTCTATCTGCAAACTCATTTAGCAAGTGTAATGAGCTGGTGATTACCCACATCTCAGAGCATCCCCGGCGACTAAAGTCACGGGCAACACTTACAAAGTCGCCCTACGGCGACTAAGCTGATACTGTAACCCTGTATAGTCCGCTATGCGGACTTCGTAAACGTTGCCTGCGGTTTCAACCGCCG
>JBBSIK010000100.1:0-8373 GCA_038232115.1 Chloroflexia bacterium | reverse complement strand
GTACTCGCAAAGCGTAAGCTATGTTCTCGTAGATAGACTTGGGAAACGGATTGGCACGCTGAAAGACCATACCCACGCGCAGCCTTAGCTTCACAACATCTATATTGTTGCCAAGCACTTCCTGGCCTCCCAGCAAGACGCTGCCCTCAGCCCGCGCCGAAGGTATGATGTCATTCATCCTGTTGATCGTGCGTAGAAATGTTGTTTTGCCGGACCCTGACGGGCCGATAAGGGCTGTCACCTGTTTCTCACGCATGTCCAGGTTTATGTCGTATAAAACCTGCTGTGCGCCATAATAAAAGTTGAGATGTCTGCTGCTTACCTTCACGGGAGCGTGCAGGTTGGCCTCGAATATAGGCCGCAGACCCGTCAATAGCGGTTCGGCCCCACCCTCTATACCCAACGCAGGCCTCCTGCCGTTCTTACTTATGGTTGTCATGCTGTTCATGCTACTACCTCTTATTTGCAAACGCCTGCCTTATTGTATCCGGGTGCCACGCCCTCTCGTCGTAAGGCGTAGCAATAGAGCGCCCAGCGCAACGCCTACTACGAGCACCAGCGCAGCGCCGTATGCTTGCTCGTGCCAAACGTCATACGGCCCGCGAGCATACTTAAGGATTCGCAAAGTCACTTCGTCGGTGGGCTGCCCCAGGCTTGCCAGCCAGTTGGTCGGCAAGAACTCATTGCCGAGCGCGGTCAGTATCAAGGGAGCCGTCTCGCCCGCCACTCGCGCTACCGCGAGCACTCCCCCCGTGATTATGCCTGCGCGGGCTGCCGGCAGTACCAGCCCCAGCGTCACGCGCCATGTAGGGATGCCGAGGGCCAGCCCAGCCTCTCGTATGCTGCCCGGCACCAGGCGCATAACGTCTTCGGAGGTACGAGCTATGATCGGCATCATGATGATGGCGAGCGCGATGCCCCCAGCTATAGCGGAGAAGTTGCCCAGCGGCTTCACCACGGTTATGTAGACAAATATGCCGACGATAATTGAGGGTATGCCCGTGAATGTGTTGACCGCTATCCTGGCTACATTTGCGAAGACACTGCCGGCGGCGGCCTGCTCCGAAAGGTAAGTGCCGATCATGATGCCTAGGGGCACGCCGATAAGCGAGGCGATGGTCACAATCGTAAAAGTGCCGAGCAGGGACGTGACTATGCCCCCGCCCGCCTCGCCCACCGCCGCCGGGGGCTTCGTCAGGAAGTCCCAACTGACTGCGCCAAAGCCTTTTATGAGCAAGAACACCAGCAGGTACACCAGCAAGGCCAATGCGAGAAGCGCCGCTAACCCGGTCACTGCGTGAGCCACTACGTTAGTAGTATTGCGACGTGCTCTTGATTTTGTCCCTTTGCGGCCACGTAAGCTACCAGTGCTTTTCATGCTTTGTGTGCTGTTCATGCCCCTGTTTCTCCATAGATTCTAGTTGTTAGTTGTTAGTGGGGAGAGGCGCATTTACTAGCCCCTAAGCCCCTAGCCCCTAGATTGCCTGCAGCGAGCGAGTTTTAGGCTTTCTTACGGGCGACGGTTCTGTGCAGGCGGTTCATGCGCTGGAGTATAAAGTAGCCCACTATATTTACCAGGGCGGTGATTACAAACAGTATCAACCCGGCTTCGATGAGGGAAGAGAGATAAAGGTCCGAAGACACTTCGTTGAACTCGTTGGCGATAATACTGGCGAGGGTATAACCCTGGTCGAAGACGGTCTTGGGGAACTGAAAGCCACCACCAATCGTCATGGCGACCGCCATAGTTTCGCCGAGAGCGCGCCCCAGAGACAGGGTAATAGCGCCAAAGATGCCGCCCCGCGCGTAGGGTAGCACCGCGTGGCGTAGCACTTCCCATCTTGTAGCGCCCAGCGCCAGCATTGCCTCCCGCTGGCTGTCGGGCACCAGGAGCAAAGCTTCCCTGGACAACGACACGATAAGCGGCAGCAGCATGATGGAGAGGATAAGAGAGGCAGCCATGATACCTACGCCATAGGGTGCGCCGTTAAAGAGGGGTATAGCGCCCAGGTGTTGCTGTATCCACGGTTGCACATTCTGCTGGAGCCAGGGCGCCATCACCAGCAGTCCCCACAGGCCGTACACCACGCTTGGAATAAACGCCAACAGTTCGATGAGAAAGGCTACGGGTTCGCGCAGCCAACGGGGGGCATACTCTACTAGATAAATGACCGTAGCCATGCCGACGGTGCCCGCGAGCAGCATGGCGACAGCCGCCACGATAATAGTGTCAACGATGAAAGGCGCCGCTCCAAACTTTAGCTTGACCGGATCCCAGGCCTCCTGAGTAAAAAATGACAAGCCTGAATACGTTATAGAGGGCATCGCCTGCACAACCAGCACGACGACAATGCCGACGAGGATCGCCAGGAAGACCCAGACCGCGATATGAAGCGCCCCACCAAACAGTACATCTCCCATGTTGCGCGAGCGTCCGGGGGCTATTATCGCTGAAGCACCGGCGGTATCTATTACCGTGGCCCGCTCAAGCCCTACCATCGGACTGCCTTCTTCGCGCTCCTGGAAGGGCGCCGACTCCGGCTCATTTCTTTGTTTTTCCTCTATTATCTCTTTCATCAACTCTACTTTCCAGGTTCTTCCCTAATCCTGCTGTTCTTCCTGACCTTCCTGTTCTTTCCGGCCTCCAAATGGGTCAACCAGGCTTACGCAGATTTACTGAATAAGCCTGGCCGGCGCCCCCCAGGAGGAGAGAATGGGGACTCGGCATCGTCTTGGCTGTCGAGTCCCATTTAGAAGTGAGGCTATCCTACGGGAAGCAGTTGCCTCCACCGCACTTCATCTTTTTGATCTGCACTTCTACGCGCTGCACGATTGAACGGGGAAGCGGCGAATAGAAGAGTTGGTCGGAAAAGTCCTGGCCGTTGTGCGAAGACCACCAGAGGAAGTACGCCAGTATTTTGCCTTTGTTCGCATCAGGCTGATTAGCGTAGACCAACACCCACGTTGTACCGGCGATAGGGTAAGAGTTAGCTCCGGGTGCATTGGTCAAAGAGTAGCGAAGGTCCGCCGGTATAGATGTGTTGATGAGGCTGTCGGCTGCAGCAGAGACGTTAGCAGCCGTAGCATCAACAAAGTTACCGGCCTGGTTCTTCACCAGGGTATAGGGTAGATTGTTGCTCTTCGCGTAGGAAAGTTCGATGTAGCCGATGCCGCCCTGTGTCAGCTTGACCTGGTTGGTTACGCCCTCGTTGCCTTGCGCGCCGATGCCGCCCGGCCACTGCACAGACGTGCCGTGACCTACCTTGCTCTTCCAATCGGGGCTGACTTTGCTCAGGTAGTCTGTGAAGATGTCGGTGGTGCCCGAACCTTCAGAGCGGTGTACCACAGCTATCGGTTGGTTAGGCAGGGTAACGCCTGGATTGAGGGCCGCGATTGCCGGATCGTTCCAGGTCTTGATATTGAGCAGGTAAATGTTAGCAATGGTGGGCCCATCCAACTTCAGTTGTGCGGTGACGCCGGGAAGGTTGTAGGCCATCACCACACCACCCATAGCTAGCGGTATGTGCAGCGTATTGCCGGGGCCGCCTGCCTGGCTGAACTGGTCATCCGTGAGCGGCGCATCGGTGGCCCCAAAGTCTACAGTCTTGTTGATGAACTGCGTGCGACCACCCCCCGAACCGATAGATTGGTAATTGATCTTCACGCCGGAGTAGAGCTTGTTGTACTCCTGGGTCCATTTGGACAGAAGTGGGTTGATAAAGGTCGAGCCTGCGCCCGTGAGGGTAGCCTGCCCGCTGCCGCCTGGATAGCCCTTTTCAATGGCGCTCTGTTCAGCGCGGAAGGCAAGCTGGAAGCGGCCAAGCTGTGAGAGCAGCACATCATATGGGGCCTGGTTCTCAGGGTGAAGCTCGAACACAGCGCGCTCGAAGTACTGCACAGTGTAAGTCTTACCGTTCAGGTCCGACTTCTCCTGGAACTCATCGGATATAGGGTAGCCCTGCTGGGCCAGCCCGCCATTCTTCGTCCAGTAGTCGAGGAACCTGCCGCCTATAGTGTGGCCGGTCTGAGAGAACTTCTGAGCGCCGGCTGCTGTGCTGACAGTCTGGTTAGCCACGTTGCCCGCATATTTTTGCTTGAGCTGGAAGTCTCCCAGGAGAGACAGAAGCACGTCGTTTGGCTTTTGGTTCTCAGGGTGCGCCTCAAATACAGCGCGCTCGAAGTACTGAGTGTCGTAGGTTTTGCCATCCGTCGGGCTTTTCTCCTTCATCACGTCGGTGAGAGGCAGGCCCTGTTGTGTGAGACCGCCGTTCTGGGTCCAGTACTCTAGAAAGCGACCACAGACTTGCTTTCCGGTCTGGTCGAACTTCTGACAGTTGGCTTGTTGGGCAGGTGCGCCCGCAGCGAACGCGGGAAACAGACCCAGAACCAGTGCTCCCAGGGTCAAGCTCGTTAGAACCCGCCCGCTACTTCCTCTTTTGAACAAACTCTGTACATGTAATGCGTCCATATGTAGAATAGCTCCTCCCTTTGATTGTCGAATACCGATTTGTCGATTCCAGGTTCAGGCAGATCACCCCGCCTCAGCCGGGACATGTTGCTTGTGGCCGCTGCTGGACCGTTGTTATAGCTTCGGCTATTGACTGCTAATGATGAACTACGTCCATGCCTCTTCCAGGTCCGCGACAGGTGCGACAAAACCCCATGGCCGCGCGCCTATAATATCGCGTTCCGGGCTGTACTGGAGAAAGTAGATCAAGGCCTCAGCCGAGGCCCTGTTAGTTGCCAGAGGTATCTCTCTCGTATCACAGACACGTAGCAGGTCTGTGAAATCCGGCTCGTGAGGACCGGCGGCCAGGGGGTCACGAAAGAAGAAAACAGCCTGTACTTCGCTGGAGGCCGCAAGCACGCCTATTTGCCGGTCACCGCCTTCGGGGCCGTGTTCCAGTAAATAGACGTTCAGTCCCGTGCGCTTATGCACTATGCTCCCGGTGCCTTTTGTGGCGACCAGATGAAAACGCTTTAGAGATTCCCTGTGATCAAATGCGAAGTCGGCCAAGTCCTCTTTCATGCGGTCGTGGGCAATCAGCGCCACCGTAAAGCTGTAAGTCAAAACTCTTCCTTCTCTCCCTGCCATCATCTGCTCCCTTTTTCGTGCGTAGGCTCCATACCTGCACTGGGCGCATCTATATTCCCTGTAATCATGCTTCTCACAAAGATTATAGGGAACTGATGTTATCGTGAGTTTAACGATGGCCGGGAAGTTGTTAAGGAATTGTTAAATCTTCCTACGAGGATGGGGAAGTGGCTGCGGGAAGGGTAAAAAAGAAGGTAGCGCCGTGACCATAGTCGCTCGTCGCCCAGATTTGGCCCCCATGGGCTTGCACTATGTGTTTAGAGATTGAAAGCCCCAGGCCGGTGCCGCCCTCACGCCCGCTTCCCGACGTGCGTGCCTTGTCCACTTTGTAGAACCGCTCGAATATACGCGGCAGGTCGTCGGGCGGGATGCCTACGCCAGTGTCCTCCACACTGATAAGCACGCTGTCGCCATGCCTGGCTGCTCTGAGCATTATGCTGCCGCCTGGCTGGGTGAACTTGAGAGCGTTATGGATCAGATTGATGAGCACTTGCTCAATGCGCGCGGGGTCCGCCTCAACCTGTAGCGTATCATCGGCGGTGGCCTGGGTATCCATTTTCAGTACGATACCGGCTCTCTCTGCCTGTGCAGAAAGTCTATTTACCGCCTGCTCCAACAGAGTGGGCGTGGATACAAGCGAGACGTTTAGGGGCACCTGCCCGGCCTCTATCTTAGCAAGCTCCAGTAGCTCGCGGACCATCTGCGTCAGGCCGTCTAGCTCCACGTTTACTCGCTGTAGGAAGCCCTCTACCGCGGCCGGGTCCTCTTTTACTGCGATGCTGAGGGTTTCAACCAGCAGCTTCGCCGAGGCGAGCGGTGTTCTAAGCTCATGGCTGATGTTCGCGACGAATTCACGGCGGGCGCGCTCCAGACGGTGCAACTCCGTTACGTCCTGTACGACCACCAGCCAGGTAGAGCTACCGCCTCCTTCCCCTTGACCGGGGCTTGCCTCAGAACCCGGATCGGAGGGCATGGGCACTGCCGTAACCACTGCGGCCAACTTGCGCCCGCCCGTCTCGACTTGTAGCTTCTGTCGCTCGCTGGGGCGGGAGAGCGCCACACGCAAAGCCTGGTGCAGTTCGTGGCTGTGCGTCACCTCTATCAGCGAGCGGCCCCCTGCCTTATCAGCGGTAGTGCCGAAGAGTTGAGCGGCGGCGGTGTTTATGCCCTCGACATGGCCCTGCTCGTCCGTGATCAGGATGCCGTCGTGCATGTGGGAGAGCACTGCGGCCATCTGGTTGCGCTCGAAGGTGCGCCGGCGAAGAGTGTCGCTCAGGCGTTCGGTCATCGTGTTGAACTCGCGGCCCAATTCGCCGATCTCACCTCCGGTGATTGGGGCGCGCGCCGACAGATTGCCTTTGCCGAAGCGGTGTGCCGTCTTGCGTAATGCCGTGAGCGGACCCACTATCGAGCGGGCCAGCAATATGCCCAGGAGCGCGGCTGGCATGCTCACAAACAATACCGCCAGCGCCAGGCTACGCCACAGAGCATCCCGCGCCTGCTCCACCGATGTCAGCGGGTAGGCAACTCGGGCCACACCCACGATGCTCGCTGCGTTAGCGGGATCGGTCACGGCCACAGCCACGTAGAGCAGCCTGCGATGCACAGTGGCGCTCAGGCGGCTGCTGCTCCCGACGGTGGAGCCAGGTGCGAGGGAGTGAGGGTTCGCCAGCGCCTGGGCAACTTCGGGGCGGCCGGCGTGGTTCTCCATGCGGGCGGGGTTCTCTTCGGAGTCGCCCACTACGGAGCCGTCGGGCCGAATAAGGGTTACTCTCGTGCCGAAGAGCGCGCTCAGATTGTGTGCCAGGGAGTTGGTGGCGGAGATGGGCGCTTGTTGGGCAAACAGGGGAGAAGCATCGTAAGCGACTGCGCGCGCCTGGTCGGCCAGCCGCAAGCGCAGGGCCTCCTCTTCGCGGGCCTCGAACTCACCGCCCAGTAAGAACGCCAACACACCCGCCGTGATAAGCACGAGCACGGCATAACTGAGGGCGATACGTGTCCAGGTGCGTGAGAGCCAGGTATATCTATATGTGTAGGAGGGCATCGGACCTCAACCGCGACGTTCGCGCCATGCTAGCTCGGTAGCTCGGTAGTAGTTATTGGCGGCTGGAGCCTGTAGCCGATGCCATGGACCGTCTGTATGATTCTAGGGTTCGCTGGGTCTTTCTCCAGCTTCAGACGAAGCCAACGCACATGTACGTCAACCGTGCGGGTGCCGCCCACGAAGTCATAACCCCAAACGCGGTCCAGGAGCGTTTCGCGTGAAAAGACGTGCCCAGGATGCGCGGCCAGAAAGGTTAGCAGGTCGAACTCCTTGGGCTTCAGCTCTACAGCCTGGCCGGAGAGAGTGACGGTGCGCCTCGCAGGGTCTATCACAAGATCGCCCAAAGCGAGCTGGCCTGCCTCCTCCTCTTGCTCCTGCTCCTTGTGGGATGTTGCGGGCGCGGCAGGTTGGGTTGGCGTGCGGCCTGCGTCTACTCCCGGCGGTGTAGAAGTGGTATGCAGCTGCGCTATCTCTGCCCGGCGCAGCATCGCACCCACGCGAGCCAGCAACTCACGTAGCCCGAAGGGTTTGGTCAGGTAGTCGTCTGCGCCGAGTTCCAGGCCGAGCACCTTATCTATCTCCTCCTCACGGGCCGACAGCATCAGGATGGGCATCGTTAGCTGCCTACGCACCGCCCGGCATACCTCGAACCCGCTCATGCCCGGCAGCATGATGTCGAGGATAATCAGATCATGCTGCCGACTATACGCCAGGCTGATTGCTTCGTGCCCGTCGGCGGCGGTCAGCACCCTGTAACCTTCACGGAGCAGGTTGTATTCAAGGGTGTCGCGCAGGGTCTTCTCATCGTCCACCACCAGGATCGTGGGTTTGGTTGGTGCTTGGCCCTGGTCTTGATCAAGCGGAATGAAGTTCATAGTCCATTCTAGACTGAGATGGCCTAACTGTCCAGATTAGAGCGGAAGTGGCAGAACTCAGGGCACAGGTTGGTACTGAGGCAATCCATCGGGTATCCTTGCCCTAGATAGGATCATACATACAAGGAATCCGGATGAATTGCTCTCACTGCGGGTCCGCAACAACCACCCAGCTGCTCAGGAAGACTTCTCTCGGTTACAGCACTTTCCGTTGTTCCGAGTGTAGCCGCAAGTTCAACGAGCGCACCGGCACGCCTTACAACCATCTTCAGTTCCCAACCGACATTGTGGTGCTCGTAGTTCTATGGAGACTGAGGTACAAGTTGAGCCTGCGCGACCTGTCAGAGATGTTCCTGGTC
>JBBSIK010000099.1:0-8404 GCA_038232115.1 Chloroflexia bacterium | reverse complement strand
TAGTCCTTCGATCCCTTCAGCCAGCCAGCGTTTGAGCCAGTTCCGGACCGTCTGGTCGTCTTCACGAACAATGGCGGCAATGGTCGGAGCGGTTAGACGCTGCTCTGCCGCCAGCAGCACGATTTGCGCACGGGTGCGCAGCCGCACCTTGCGCGTGGTTTGATACAGGGTAGCTAAGGCTTCCAATTCGTCTGCTGTTGGGACAGGGATCTCTAAAGGTTTTCGCAGCATCTCCTCCTCCCAACAGTTTAACTCATTCCCGCTAAAACTACTTGATTGTACTTAGTGAGTACCTGGCACTCGGCACCATTCCGGTGATTACCCGCATCTTGGTTTTGGAACGAATCCGTTAGTGTCGTGCGTGGCAACGGTACATTACCGGGCAAACACAGCCATGCACCAGCACGTTCCCATGCACGAAGAGTACCCTTCCAAGATGTGGGTAATCATGGATATCCTTTACTTACTTAATCACCAGCCCTGTGACGTACAGGACCAGCATCCCCGCCGCAACACCCGCAAAGGTCGTCATCGGCATCGGCCGCTTCGCCGTGTCCTTCCAGATCATTTGCCTGCCGATCTCGTATGCCACCTGGAAGACAGCGCCTCCGCCGACAGCGAGGAACAATACCGACAAGACCGGCGAGGAGATCAGCCCACCGGCCCAGGTTCCGATGATCGCCGGTCCGCCCGCGACCAGTCCGAGCAGCGCAAGCGAGCGGAACGAGGGCTTGTCCTTCGAGATAGGAACGACGACCCCAAGTCCCTCGGCGAGGTTCTGGATGATGAAACCAATCACCAGAAACGTGCCCAGCGTCGCCGTGCCCACAGCGTAGGCCGCTCCAATCGCCAGCCCCTCGCCCAGGTTGTGCAGCCCGATCCCCAGCGCGATCATCGAGGCGAGAGTCATACGCTGCGCACTCTCGCTCCGCCCGACGCTCATCTGCCGGCGGGAGATCGCGTCCAGCAGCATGAAAGTACCCACGATGCCGATGCCGACCAGACCAATCCCCTGAAATGCACCGCCCAGTTCTCCGCCCTTCTCCACAGCTTCACTAGTCGCGTCTATTCCTAGGTAGATGAGCAGCCCCACACTGGCTGCCATCAGGAACAGCATGGCCCGTGGCCCGATCCGCCTGAGCGCCGGGAGCCAGAACATGCCCAGAAACACCGGGATAATGCCAACATAGATACCGACCAGCGTGAAACTCCAGAGCGTGCCGGACGATGCGGTAGCGGTAACGGTCGCCACCGGGATCGAGGTCCCAAACGCTATTGAACTCGTGGAGAAAAGCGATAGCTCGTATGCCTGGGCCTCTACCCAGGGGTAATCGAGGGTCACGACCGCACTGCCCAGGCGCGATATAGTCGGCGCGGGCGAGATCTCGAACGGCCAGATCGCATCATTGATCTTGACCTGCGCAATGGTTACGTCCTGGGGGCTGGTGTTCTGCACGTGCATCTCGATCTGGCCCGGTCGGAGGATCGTGCGCTCGAACTGTAGCGTCTCGACTGGCGCAGCGGGTTTGACGTTCAGGCCGGCCCCGTTGGTCGCTACAAACAGTGCGATCACGCCCGCGAGCAGCAGGACCGGCAAGAGGAAGAGCGCAAGCGTGCGCGGGCCGATTTTCCTGGATGTTGCCGGAACAGTAGGAGTCGTAGGAGTCGTAGGAGTAGTAGGAGTAGTAGGAGTAGTAGGAGTAGTAGGGGTAGTAGTTGTTGCCATAGTTATGCCTCCACCTCGAATACGCCCGTCCACCCCAGCTCCGCGAACTCGGTCTTATGAGCATGGAACATATACCTGCCGGGAAACTTGTAGCGGAATTCCATGATTCCTCGCTGTCCCTGCATCAGTGCGATAGTATCAGTGAACTCGCTGGGCGTTCGGCTGGTGCCGGTTGGATAGTAGTGGAAGAAGTTTGCGTGCAGGTGGAACGAGTTGATCGGATCGAACTCCAGTATGTTCACCACGAAGATGCGAACCAGTTCCCCGACCTTGATCTTGATCGGGTGCTTGTCGTGGTCGTAATGGAAGGGTATGGCGTTGACAGTGTAGAAGTCGTTCGCGCCGTCGTAGTCCACGTCGAAGCCGCTCAGGACCATGACGAACTCGCGGTCGGCCTTTGGCCAACCCTCTTTCGGCTCGACGATGAACGCGCCATAGAGTCCCTTCGCGATGTGTTGGGCCAGTGGCGCGGTGTGGCAGTGGTACAGGTGCATCCCGAACGGCTCAGCATCGAACTCATAGGTGAACTCTCCGCCGGGCGGTGTCTGGCCGGACATCGCGTCGAACACGCCGTCCATGTTGCCTGGGTGGATGCCGTGGAAGTGGATGCTGTGCGGGTGCTCGGCGGCGTTGATGAACCTGATGCGCACCCGGTCGCCCTCGCGCACGCGGATGGTCGGGCCGGGGATGCGCCCGTTGTAGGTCCAGGCCTGGTAGACTATGCCTGGCACGATCTCGATCTCCTTGTTGCGGGCCACAAGTGTGTACTCGTGCAGGGTCTGCCCGTTCGGCAGCGTACTCACCTTGCCGGCGTCGAAGTCGGTCAGGACATCGGACGGGTTGAACCCGTTCTTGGCGTGATCCACCTCGCCCTTGACGGCGGGCATCACCATCTTATGGCCGCCACCCTCAGTTCCCATGTCATGGCCGTTCGCACGACCAGAGTCTTGCCCGAAGGCGGGGCGAGCGTCTCGGAACAGCGCGCCTGCGCCGGTGGCAAGCGCGCCCAGGCTTAACAGTCCTGTGGCCGTCCTGGTAATGAGCTTCCGGCGGCCCATCTTCTGGTCCAAAAGGGTGGGGACGCCCGACTCGCCCGTAAGTTCCAGGTTCCTCTTATCTTGCTCCATCTACTTCTCCCTACCTTTCTACTGTGATTTAGCCTAGGCTAATTTAGGCGAGACTAAATTAGCCTAGGCTAAATATAACATAACAGCAATCAGGCGTCAATATCCAAAGCTGGCATCCTAACATAATTGCTTTCTACGCATGAAGGATGATCAACATCGGGGGTAGGGCGATTGGTTCGCTACACACGATTCGCCAATTGGCTTGGACTATACCAGCTATGATAGGGAGTTATGATCGGATGTTAGGGAGACACTCCCCGGTTGCGCATCAAGGTTTAGGCAAACCCCACCGCTGCTCCGGCAAGGTCTCACCAGGCGCAACTGGCAGAAGGTAGCATGCCTTTGTCATTCCAAACGGAGTGAGGAGTGACAAAGGCATGTCTGGGGCTACTACCTTGCTAGTATCGTGCTGAGTTGGCCCAAAACCCCCTGCGGTCCATTCTCGCCTAAATCCTGACGCGCACTCGGACTACGCGTCCGCAGTTTTAGGTTTTGGATTAGGAGTTGGGAATGAAGGAGAATCCTCTTCTTTATCTTTGCGCGTCCCTTCGGCTTCGTCCAGGGCGTGCTTTGCGTTTCCGTCTCCTACTAACCACAAGCACCCAAGAACATTCCTAATACCCTGTGGGACTAAAGTACGCGTGTATAGCATAGCAAAATGCTGATTCCTTCTGTATAATAACGGCGACAGAGGAGGAAGCGCACTTTGGGGGCGACACTGGCGAACGCCTATCGGCAGGGGTTGATGTAAACTCGGTCGCTATGGCGGTCGGGTTGATGAGAGGCGCGGTCAGGACCACTTTCCTGCCTTGATTACATCGTATCCGGCAAGCTCGGTCCTGATCAGATTACAAGGGTAGTTACAGGTATGGCAGAACCCTGCTGTACTGCCGGGCGTTCCCTGCTGGGTGGCAAAGCCGTCAGATTGCCCGGCATATAGGAGGTAGGCGAGGATAACGTAGCATGGTTCATCGCCTGCACGCCTCAGCGTGATCGCATGATACTGGACATGGAGATCGAGCCAGATTACGTAGCTCTTGCGCTACCGAGACGAACCAACTTTAGCAAACAGTATCATGTTTCACGTTTCAGACTCATGTTCGACACCACTCCGAACAACGATATAATCGAACCCAGGCCCAATACAAGCTTGTATGTCAACGAGAACGACAACAAACGTATCGGGAACCAGCTTGACCGCGTCTTGCTGGAGGCGGGGGCCAATATCACGCTGCTGCTGGACAAGGGCGGTGAGGTGATCGCCGCCAGGGGCGACGCGCTGCCCAGCGACATCATCGTGATGGGCGCTCTACTGGCGGGCACATTCGCCACGTCGCGTGAAGTGGCCCGCATGCTAAACGACCAGAACTTCCGCACGCTCGTGCAGCAAGGGATGAGGGAGAACACCCTGACCGAGATGGTGGGGGAGTCCTGGATAGTAGTGGTGATGTTCGACAAGAGCACCCACGTTGGTCTGGTGAAGGACCTGTGCCGCCAGATCACGCCGGAACTGGAAGCTGTGCTGTTGCAGGTCCAGCGTCGCAGCCGCAACATGAACGGCCTGAATCCATCGTTCCGCACATCAATCGAGGATACGATAGATCTGCTGTTCAAAGATTGATTCTTAATTGACGTGAGCTATGAGCTAATTAAGGATCAAACATTAAGAATTAAGAATTACCCAAGAGGTGTTTATGGCCCTGATAAACGTTGCTGCTAGAGAGATACATTGCAAGTTGGTGTACTATGGACCAGGTCTCTCAGGCAAGACTACGAACCTGAAGTATATCTATTCGACCGTGCCCGGCCAGGCAAGAGGCGATCTCCTCTCGATAGACACCGAGACGGAGCGCACCCTATTTTTCGACTTCCTGCCACTGGACCTGGGGCGTGTGCATGGCTATCAGGTGCGCTTCCATATCTATACGGTGCCCGGCCAGGTGCTGTACGAGCGAACGCGCGTGGCGGTGCTCAATGGGTCAGACGGCGTGGTGTTCGTGGCCGACTCGCAGCGGTCCAAACTGGCCGAGGACGTGCGCTCACTACAGGAGCTTGCGCGCAACCTCACCCAGCAAGGCAAAAGGTTCCTCGAGTTCCCGATGGTCATGCAGTACAACAAGCGTGACATGCCCGACGTGCTCCCGCTGGACGTGATGGAGAAGTACCTCAATTCCATGCACGTCCCTGCCTACGAAGCGAGCGCCTCCAAGGGTGTAGGCGTGTTCGACACGCTGAGGAGCATAAGCAAGATGGTGATTAGCAAGCTGTAGGCGTAGCGCGTGTAGGGCGTCAGGTATAGCTGCACTCGCGTCCGCGCCTGCGGCTATAAGTTTGTCGCGGAACTACAACTTTCGTTCCGCAGAGCTATTCAACTGTTAGTCCCACCGAATTTAAGGATTAACCATTCGTCACGCCAGCCCTTGCAAGTGGTCAGCCGCAGCCCTCGCCGCCCTAACGTTCTCCTCTGGGCAGTCCACAGGGATGGAGCATGCGGGGCCAAGTATCCAGCGCCTGCCGCCCGTTTCTTCGCGTGCCTGACGGGCTTCGAGGGTGATGTGGGCGGCGTCACCCTCACGCAGCGTTTCGTTTCTGTAACCGCCTATCACCGTTTTGTCGGTGTTAAGCTGCACATCGCGCAGGGAGGGATTGCCTGGAGAGCCAACGGCCCAGTTGATGGCGTGTACCGGGTAGTCGGCCAGGGTGTAGAGCATATTGTTGTTTTTGCACACGTGGAGCACGTTGAAAGGCGCGCCCTGCACTGCCGCAAGCACCCGCAGATCGTAGGGCCGGCCCCACTCTTCCCACTGCTCCTCGGTCAGGCGGTCGCGGCTGGCCCACTCCGTCGTTGCGAAGAAGATACCGCTAGCGCCTGCCTTGATACACGCCGCCGCGAAGTTAGTGAATGTGTCGGTAATCACCTCCAAGGCGCCCTTGAGAGCGCGAGGATCCTCCTGCATCAAGCTAAGCATGGTGCGGTCATCTTGCACAAGGTCCGCGGCGATGGAGAGGGGATTGAAGATAGTCTCCAGGAAGTAGGCCTCCCCGCCCAATGCCTCGCATATACGCTCCAACGACTCTAGCTGCTCGTCGAGCACCCCATCCGAGAGGGAGAGCGGCTTCAATTTACCCCAATCGCTCGGGGTGCTCACGGGGTACTGCACGACACGTGGCTTCTCCACGCCGCCTTTGCCGTAGTCGGTCTGCACGCCCCAGCCCTCCACGTGATATGAAGCGCGCGGGTTTACCTTCATCCAGTCCCAGTCATACTTCTTGTGGAAGGCCAGCATAGCCCCAGCCAGGTCTTCCGCGCTCTGCTCGCACTCGAAAAAGTGCCGCCACAGCGACACCGGCGGGCGGTCCACGGGCTGGTTGCGAAGGGCGGCGTCTATGCGCTCCTTCTTTGCCATTTTACCGAATACTGTCGAATCAATTTGCGATGCCATATCGGCTCCTTCTATTATAGTTAGAAATCAAATTTGAGGATCATAGTCAGTGCATTGTATAGCCTACCTATATCTGGCACAAGCCGTACCACCGTTCTCAGCGTAGGATGACAATTCGGGCGGTGTAAAGGGACCGAAACGTGGTGATTACCCATATCTCAGATAGTGGCTAGTAATGGCTAGCACCCGGCGACTAAAGTCACGGGCAACGATTACAAAGTCGCCCTACGGCGACTAAGTTGGCACTATAACCATCTCCAGTCCGCTATGCGGACTTCGTAATCGTTGCCCACGGTTTCAACCGCCGGGTGTGCTCTGACATGTGGGTAATCACCAGGCGGAAACGCACAGGGCACGCAAAGGTAAGGTTAAGAAGGGGTTCTCGATCAAACACTTGGCCCTCAGTTATCAGTCACCTATCCTTATTGCTGCCGCCCACCGTCCGCAACCGAGACGGATAGTACTAACGCCATGCTGGATTAGTACCTATTTGGGACTTGTGCGCACCTTATTTCGATGGCCGTTCCCATATAATCTAGGGGCACACCATACACTTGACATCTATTACTGCACATCGGGCAATGTGCTTCCTGTACCGTGAGGCGGAACAACACGGTTGGAGAGTAGAAGTTGCATATGACATATAGCCGGGTACGCGGCGGCACAGTGCTCATGCTCGATATCAAAGAACGAACCGTTATCGAAAGGACAGTAGCACGGGACGGCCTGAAGTTCGCTTTTATGGTCTGGCTTGTAATGCGCCTGGCGCTTTCGGCGTGGGGTGCGCTCATCGCCACCCAGACGCCCGACGCTACATACCAGGCCGTACACAAGGTTTATCCGTGGGTTGACCTGCCGCATGGCGATTTCAACGGCTATGCCCTGGGCATATGGAACGTCTACGACACGCCTCATTACGTGAGTATAGCCGCGCACGGATACGAAGCCAACTCCGGCTACCTGACGGCCTTCTTCCCCGGCTACCCTTTGATGATCAAAGTTATGGGCACGCTACTGTTCGGCCAATACTTGTTGGCTGCCATCCTGGTGGCGAATATATGCGCCATCTTTTTCTTCTGGTTCCTCTACCGCCTCGTAGAGGTTGATTACGGCGAGAAAATAGCCAGGCGCGCCGTTATCCTCAGCGCCGTCTTTCCAACATCATTCTTCCTGCTGCTGGCCTACACAGAAGCGCCACTGCTGGCCTTTACTGTGGCGGCGCTCTACTATGGGCGGCAGCATAAATGGTGGCTGGCGGGTATTCTGGCGGGTATCGCCGCGCTTATCAAACAGCCCGGCATATTCCTGATCGTACCTCTCGGCTATATGTACTGGAAGCAGAATGTAACCTGTAACGAAGCCTTTCCTAAAGCGGGCACGCGCTTCCTGAAGAAATTCGACTGGGCGTGGCTGCTGCTCATACCCCTCACGGCTGGAAGCTACTATTTATACAGGTATTTCTTCCTGCAAGCCGGAATGACCGCAGTCAACGATCTAGGAGCCAGTGAGATAGTCACGCTGCCGGGCTTGCCCCTGGTTAACGCTCTCAAAATGGTACACTTGGATAATCCGCTCCTGGCCGCCAACATTATGGAGATCGGCTTCACCATCCTGATGATAGGCGCGGTAGCGGGCATCGTCCTGAAGATACGCTCGGCAACGTACAGTCTGTATGCCATAATACTTGCCCTCGTCAGCCTCGCCGTTACGCAGCCCGAAAGCGTATCTCCCTTTCGACCGGAGATAGATATGCCCCGGCGCGTGCTCATCATCTTCCCAATCTTCATCTATCTGGCGCTGGTCACTCCAGGCAAGCGGGCTTTCTTCTACGTAGCAACGGTATCGTCCGTACTCTACCTTGTGCTGTCGGGCCTCTTTGTAAATTGGTTCTTCGTGAGTTAACCATGAGATACCTCTTTCTTCAGCATCGCTTCGCAAGTCAGTGCGCAGGGAGTACCCAATGCAACTGACCAACAACTTGCTATTTGACGTGGCACAAGGGCAATCGCTGCCCAGCGGGGCACGAGCCGGAACTCAAGAGCAGGTGGTGCGTGACAAAGCAGAGCGGAAAGTCGCCCTGGGGGGCCTCAAATTCGCCCTGCTGGTGT
>JBBSIK010000098.1:0-8408 GCA_038232115.1 Chloroflexia bacterium | reverse complement strand
CACTCGTCAAGGTCCGAATCGTCGCCCCCGCCCGCGCCCATAGCGAGCGCCTCCGGGTCCATGTCTTCCATCACCTTTTCGGGGTCTTCGCCGGACTCTATGCGGGCAAGGGCCTGGTCGAACTCCGGCCCCATGTCGAGGTCCTCGCCCAGCGTTTCCTTCATGCGGCGTGCCCAGCGTGCCACCGCGCGAGGGTCGTCGTCGTTTAGCCCCTCCATAATCGCATCGTTCCCGGCGGCGTCGGCGAAATCGCCGCCCGAATCGTCCATGCTATTGCTCTTCAGCGTGTTGGGGCGTGACACGACGCGGTTCAACTCGGCGCTGCCACACCTGGGACAACGGTTCTCGCCTGCTGCCGTGCGGGTCTCAGCCGCGCTGAAGCTGGGGAAGAACAGGCTCACTTTGCGGTTGCACCCACCGCACCTGTATTCATATATCGGCATAATCTATAACATCCTTCATGTTGGTCTAACCCTGCATTGTAGTCCAGCACGCGCCTTTGTTGCAAGGAGGCGGTGTGGGGGCTAGGGACTGAGGGCTAGGAGTTGAAAGTTAGAAAGTAAGCTACTTTCTAACTTTCAACTTTCGACTCGTCTCTCCTATGGTATAATCATCCCACCGTTTGCTCCTGCATGGAACTCTTTGCTATATTGGAAAGGTTGCTGAAAGGGCTGCGTGATGTGCCTTCGCGGGAGTGGGGGCTGCTTTTCACGGGGCTTGTGTTGTTGTGGGTGTTGAGCGAGACCTTCGTGGGGCGGCTGGGGCTTGACCTCATTTCGCTGGAGAGCGACCGTGGATCGGCGCTGGCGGTCCTGCTAAGTGCGGCGCTGGCGGTATCAATGGCGGCGGTTGCGGCTGGTGTGGGCTGGTTGCCCATCGGCACGCCGTGGCTCAGGTGGCTTGGATTAGGCATCATGGCGGCGGGGCTTGTGTTGCGTGTGGGGTCTATCCTGTGGCTGGGGCCGATGTTCACGCGCTTGGTGCAGATTTTGCCTGGTCATCGCCTCGTCACCAACGGCCCCTATCGCTTCGTGCGCCACCCCTCCTATAGCGGCTTGCTCCTCTTCTTCATGGGTATGGGCCTGGCGTTCGGCGATTGGCTCTCGGTAGCGATTATGGCTACAATACCACTTGCGGGAGTGCTCTACCGGGTCAAGGTGGAGGAACAGGCTCTATTGAAGGCGTTTGGCGAGGAATACAGGGGGTATATGGGGCGGGTACGTGGGCTGTTACCCTTTCCTATTACACGAATTAAGACCCACCATGGCTGATTTCTACTGTGATGAGGTTCTTAGCGGCAAAGTGCTCGCGTTTCACCATACGAAGCCCTATTACACAACCCACATTGTCGTCATACCAAAGAAGCACATATCGTCCCTATTGGACATGGTCGACAATGATAGGGGCTTGCTGATTGAGATGATGGGGGTAATAAGGCGGGTTGCGGCACAGGTGCTGGACCAGCATGAAGGCTGCCGTGTTATAACTAACCTGGGCAGCTACCAGGACTCCGGGCATCTGTACTGGCATGTAGTATCGGGAGAGCGGTTGCAAAGGCAGCCGGTATAATGAGCACTAGAAGGGCACAACATTGGCAGAAACTCCGCTCCGGCAGCAATACCTCAACATCAAGAAGCAGTACCCCGACACGATTGTATTCTTCCGGCTGGGCGACTTCTACGAGACGTTCGACAACGACGCGGCTATAGTGTCGCAGGTGTGCGACGTGGTGCTCACCTCGCGGCCCACCTCGAAGGAGCAGCGCATCCCGATGGCTGGCGTGCCTTATCACTCCGCCGAGGGCTACATCGCCAAACTGGTGCAGGCAGGCTACAAGGTGGCCGTGGCCGAGCAGTTGACAGCGCCCACTGTGGACGAGGAGACAGCAGCACGGCGCATCCGCCTGGGCAAGAAGGAGTCGGCCCTCACCGCGAACTGGTCGGAGGCGGGCACGCCCAATTACCAGGTAAGCAAAGGGCGCGACCTCGTTGAGCGGGATGTCGTGCGCATAATCACCCCAGGCACTGTCACAGAACCGGGCATGCTGGATGCCCGCCGCAACAACTACATCGCCGCCGTGCTCTATGATGGGCAGGGCGCGGGCATCGCTTACGCCGACATCACGACCGGCGAGTTCGCCACCACCGAGATCCGCAAGCCTGCCTCCGAACTGGGTATGGTCGTCCAGCAGGAGATAGACCGCCTCAAACCCGCCGAACTGCTGGCCCCCGCCGATGATATAGACGGTCTGGCGGGTGCCATGAGCAGTTATAGAGCATGGTCAAAGGAAGGCGACGGGCAGAGCGGTACACACCCAAACGGCAATGGGAATGGGAATGTGAATTCAAACAGGCCAGGCCAGGATGCGCTATCCGGCCCCCACCGCACCGAGACTAATGCTCACGATTGGGCGTTGGACCCTGCCCGCCAGAGGCTGCTCAAGCACTTCTCGGCGGCGTCGCTGGAGCCGTTCGGTTGCGCGAAGATGCCCCTCGCTATACGCGCTGCCGGGGCGCTGCTGGCATATATAGGCCAGGCCAATCGCTCGGCCCTGCACCAGCTCTCCCGACTGGTGACATACTCCACCGAGCAGTACATGACCCTCGACCCGCACACCCGCCGCAACCTGGAACTCGACACCAGCGCGGGCGGGCGGCGCAGTTCGCTCATGGGCGTGCTGGACGAGACGCGCACACCGATGGGCTCGCGCCTTCTGTCGAGGTGGCTCAACCAGCCGCTGCTAGACCTGGGCCGCCTCAATGCGCGGCAGGACGCGGTAGAGGCGTTTTTCGACAACGGCACATTGCGAGTCGAAGCGCGCGCCCTGCTCAACAACCTGCCGGACCTCGAGCGCCTTTGCACCCGCGCCGTGCAGGGGACAGCCGGGCCGCGCGATATGATTGCCATCAAAACAGTCCTCGACCGGCTGCCAGACGTACACGCCACGCTTGCCCAAATCACCGGAGATGCGGGCAAGGTGCTCTCCCACATCTCTAACCGCATCCAGCCGTGCGAAGACCTGGCCGACCTGATCGCCCGTGCCATATCCGACGACCCGCCCGCTATCCTGGGCACGGGCGACGCGATACGCCCCGGCTTCAACCCCGAACTGGACAAGATACGCTCGATATCCAAAGACGCGAAGGGCTGGATAGCGGGGCTTGAGGCGCAGGAGCGCGAAAAGACCGGCATCAAGAGCCTCAAGGTGGGCTACAACAAGGTGTACGGCTACTATATCGAAATATCGAACGCCAACTCGATATCGGTGCCACCTGAATATATACGCAAGCAAACGCTGGTGGGCGCTGAACGGTATATGACGCCCGAACTGAAAGACTACGAGAGCCAGATACTGAACGCGCAGGAGCGGCTAGTCGAATTGGAACGTGCAGCGTTTGGTGAGGTGCTAAGGGCGCTGGTATCAGCCGCGCCAAGATTGATGCAGGTGGCCGAGGCGCTGGCCCTGTTCGATGTGTTCAGCACGCTGGCCGAGGTGTCGGTGCGCTACAACTATGTGCGTCCACATCTGGACGGTAGCACGATCATTGATATAAAGGAAGGCCGCCACCCGGTCGTGGAGCGTACCTTGCGCGACGACCTGTTTGTGCCGAACGACACGCACCTCGATAATGGCGAGGCACAAGTGGTGCTCCTCACCGGGCCAAACATGGCGGGCAAGAGCGTGTACATCAAGCAGGTGGCGGTCGTCGTGCTGATGGCGCAGATCGGCTCGTTCGTGCCTGCCGAGGAAGCCCACATTGGCATGGTGGACCGCATCTTCACCCGCGTGGGCGCGCAGGACGACATCGCCACGGGCCGCTCGACTTTCATGGTGGAGATGGAGGAGACAGCCTACATCCTCAATCACGCCAGCGCGCGCTCGCTCGTTATCCTGGACGAAATAGGGCGTGGCACCTCCACGTATGACGGGTTGGCGATAGCGCGGGCTGTGGTGGAGTACATACACAACTCTCCCAGACTGGGAGCCAAGACCCTCTTCGCCACCCACTATCACGAACTGACCGAGCTAGAAAAGACGCTGCCCAGGGTACGTAACTATAACGTGGCGGTGGCCGATGAAGGCGGCGAAGTGGTCTTCCTGCACAAGATCGTGCCCGGCGGAGCTGACCGCTCTTATGGCATCCACGTGGCGCGGCTCGCGGGCCTACCTCGCGCTATCCTGCGCCGCGCCGAAGACGTGCTGCAAGACCTTGAAGCAGGTGGCTCTAAAGAGACGCGCCGCAAGACGATGCAGCAAGCCTCCGACACCATGCAGCTACAGATGGCCTTCAACACCACCCCGCCGCCCGACCCCTTGCGCGAGCAGCTACAAAACCTCCACCCCGATGAAATGTCGCCTATAGAGGCACTGGGGATGCTGTACGAACTGCACAAGCAGGCGAAGGAAGAGCGGGAGAGCTAACACAAGAGCGGTATAATGCCCAGAGGCCATAAAAAGGAGGCAGAGCAGCTATGAAACTAAAAGTGGTAGTTCATGATGCGGAAGAGGGTGGATACTGGGCCGAAGTACCCAGCATACCAGGCTGTGCAACCGAGGGCGACACGTTCGAGGAGTTGTTGCAAAATCTGTACGAGGCTATTGAGGGCTGTCTTTCTGTGGACATAGAGACGCCGGAGGACACCGGCAAAGACCGTATCCTCGAAATCGCTGTATGAAAACCGTTACAGGCAAAGAGTTGGCAGATATCCTGGAACGGCACGGCTGGACGCTACTACGGGTCCGGAGTAGCCACCACATCTATGGGAAGACAGAAAGTACCGTGCGCCTTTCTGTACCTGTACATGGCAGGAAGCCACTGAAAGTAGGACTGCTGAAGCATCTGCTCAGTTTAGCCGGTTTATCAGAGGTTGATCTATAGTAGAAGATGCCTTGTGCTTCCGCTGTGAGAGGCTTGCGAAAGGCTAGGCATGCACTTACAATGTGTACGCTACATTGATACAGTCAGGTACACCAATACCAAGAGGCGCACATACACACATGCCTGATACACAACCAGCAAATGATGTCATAGCCTTCAGCCGTCTCGATGCGGTGCAGACGATCCTGCGAGTGTTGAGCCGCACTACCGGCCTGCGTATTGCCCTGGTAGCCCGTGTCACCAGCGATTCGTGGACGGCCTGCGCGGTACTCGATGAAGCGGAGTTCGGGCTGAAGCCGGGAGATGAACTGCCCCTGCATACCACCTCCTGAAGTACGGTGGGCGGTGCGGTCGCACCCTTACTCATCAATAAGGCAAGCGCGGACCCACGGTTCAGCGAGCACCCCGGCCTGCACTTGTACGGCATCGAGAGCTATATCGCCGTGCCCCTCTGCAGGCGCGACGGCAGCTTCTTCGGGACTCTGTGCGCCCTCGATCCTCTGCCCGCCAGCCTCACCGAGAACGATTTCGATGTGTTCCATCTGCTTGCCCAGCTTATCGCCTTTGAGTTAGAGACCGACGAAACGCAACGCCAGAAGGAAGCCGAGCACCGCGCCCTGGAAGACTTCATCTCGATTGCCGCACACGACCTGCGCCAGCCGCTCACCGTCATGTATGGCAGGGCACAACTGCTGGCCCGCCACGCCCATCGTGGAGCACCCGCCACCGAAATGATAGAGCAAGTGGACTCGCTACTGGCCCAGACTCGGCGGGCTGTGCTGCTCAGTGACACTCTGCTCGATGTCGCCCGCATTCAGAGAGGGCAGTTCACCCTGGATAGAGCCGAATTCGACCTGATGCCTCTTGTGCGCCAGACACTCGATGATGTGAGGGTAGTTGCGCCGGGACACATTTTCCGACTCGGCGCTCCCTCTTCGCTCCTGATAAATGGCGATATGGGCAGGCTGGGGCAGGTAGTCCGCAATCTGCTGGACAACGCCGTCAAGTACTCCCCCGATGAGCGCGGTCCCATCGAGGTGACGGTGTGTCGCTCCCAGCCGGAGGGCGGCACAACCTTTGCCATGATAAGCATAACCGACCAAGGTATAGGAGTGTCAGACGACGACCTGGAGCGGCTGTTCGAGCGCCACTACAGGGCAGAGCGCGCTACGGAGCGTGGTATTAGCGGCTCGGGCCTCGGCCTGTATATCGCCCGGCAGATAATAGAGGCACATGGTGGCTCGATATGGGCCGAGCACGGCTCCGGCGGGGGCCTCGTGGTCCATATCTCCCTGTCGGTTGTTTAGTTGTCCCGCGCCGGCAACCTGTACGGAAAAAACAAAGAGCGCCCATGAGGACGCTCTTTGTTTCGAGAGGGAGGAAGGAGGGTTGGCTACTTCATAGCCTGCTTTGCCTCAGCCAGTAGCTGTGCCACCGCCTGGTCCTTCTGTTCGTAGTTGCCCTCACCGAAGTAACTGGCGCGCAGGTGGCCTTTTGCATCTATGAAGTAGAGAGCGGGCCAATAGCGATTGTTGTACGCGCTCCACGTCTTATAATTGGGGTCCTGGGCGATAGGCCAGTTGACCTTCTGCTCGGCGGCGGCGTTCTTGATGTTTTCGGGCACGCGCTCGGAAGCGAATTCGGGTGTATGCACGCCTATGATTTCAAGCCCCTGGTTGTGATACTTGTCGTACAAGGCACGCACGTAGGGGCGGGTGTTGCGACAGTTGTAGCACTCAAACGTCCAGAAATCTATCAGCACCACTTTGCCCTTGAGGCCCTTTATAGTGAGAGGTTGGTTGTTCGGCGTGTTGAACCAACCCGTGATGCCTGCCAGTTCGGGGGCAACACCCTGGTCCGGCAGCGAAAGCCCAACCGGCTTGGGGGTAGCGGTAGGAGGTACGGGCGTGCGGGTGGCCGCAGGTCGGGGCTTTGTCGCCGTGGGCTGCGGGCGGGCGGCAGTCGGGAGCACGGCAGCTATAGCCGGGACATCATTCGAGGGCTGCGAGTTCAGGTTAGACTGATTAGTCTGATTAGTCTGTAGAGTGCCAAGTTCTTTGTCCACCGCGTCTTGCCTTTCAACGCCAAGAAGTGTCGTGCTCCAGCCGGGGAAGGCACGGGTCATCGCGTCCTGTAGCTTCGTGTCAAAGCCGAATAGTATGCCTATGCAGGCCCGTACAGTCAGGCCGCCGAGCGCCATTCTAAGTCGTAGCGATTGAGGCGCAAGCTTCTTTGCACGTGAAACCAGGCTGCGAGCGCCATAAGCAATAAATAACATAGGTATCGAACCTCCAAGTGAGTAAGCCAGGGTGATCGCAACCGACTGCGGCGTCAGGCCCTGTAATGCCGTGAGGGAAATAACCAACCCCATGATCGGGCCGACACAGGGTGCCCACAGAAAACCCAGCCCGGAGCCGATCAGCAGACCGCCTCCAAGGCCTCCGCGATTTGTGCCCGCTCCTGACATGGCAGCTACAGGCAACATGCGGGAAACAGGCGATGCCAGACGCTCGAACGCATGCCCAAGCTGTGGAATGAGCATCGTAAGCCCGAACGCCAACAGCAGCACAATAGAGATAGTGCGCAGCCAAACCGCCGGTATCGCCAGTGCATCCGCCGCAGCTGTGACACCCAGCGTGACAACCGTGAAAGTAGCCGCCAATCCAAGCACGATGCCTAGCGGTCTCCGTCGCCCGCCCTCCACCGACGTAGACAGCAGCAAGGGCAGCACCGGCAGCACGCACGGCGATACTATAGTAAGGATTCCTGCGAGGAAGGCGACTAAGACGAGCACTAACATGGCTCAATTATACCAACTTGAGATGAACAAATAGGGCTGAAAGCTTACAAGAGTATTACAGAGGGGTGATGGGTGATGCGGCCGTAGTCGTACTTACATACCAACTTTCTTGCGCATTAGCAGCCGGAAGATAGGCTTGCCGTGCCGCTCCCAGTAAAGCTGGTAGCGCGACTTCACATCCGGCTCGAAGCCGGTGAGGTAGCGTTCGGAGTGTGTCTTCTCGAAACGAGGGTCGGCTTCCACGAGGGGCAAGAGGAGGTCGAGCAGTTCGGCATTGTCTGTCACGAGGCTGAGTATGCCGCCGGGGGAGAGCGCGTGGTACATATTATCCATGAACGTCTCATTGAGCAGGCGGCGTTTACGATATTTGGGGTGCAAGCATGGGTCGGGGAAGTGGACGTATACGGCTTGCAGAGATTCGGGCAGCATGAGCGGGTAGAGCCACTGCAAGGGGGCCTTGATGAAGCGAATATTCTCCAGAGAGCGTGATACCGCCTCGGCAGTGGCTACCTCCAGCGATTTGAGGTTGATGTCGGTGCCCACGAAGTACGATCCAGACTCCTTTGCCGCGAGGCCGCAGATAAACTCGCCTGTGCCGCAGCCGACTTCCAGCGACAGAGGGCCAGGCTTCCCGAACAGTGCCTCCGCAGAGAGCATGGGGAACGCTCCGGGGTCATTATAGAGGTCTTTGGTGCGCCATCGGAGCAAGTATTTACGCAGGTCTTCAT
>JBBSIK010000097.1:0-8423 GCA_038232115.1 Chloroflexia bacterium | reverse complement strand
GCGGTCACTGCCCTTGAGCGATTTAGCGGTTGCGATCAACATCGTCTTGAGCGAGTCGGTTAGTTCCATCAGCATACCTCCAGCATCTGCTGACTGGAGTATACCATGATCAGTGGCTAGCTTTTTTGTCGACGGTCCCTAAGAAGGTCGCGACGACTGCCTCGATCAAACCCAACGTCCTGGGGCAGAGAATACGTAAGGCTCGAACTGCACTCGGGTGGACACAAGAAGTCCTGGCATCTCCCAGGTTCAGTAAAGCTTATGTAAGTGCTGTGGAGCGCGGGGCGGTGCGACCTTCCCTGAAAGCTCTAGAGTTCTTCGCCGAGCGTCTAAATGTGCCGGCGTCTGAATTGCTCAGCGCTCGGGCCCATGGGAAGGATAGTAGTGAGGCTGAACTGCAGGCAGTGGAAGAAGACCTGAACTACCAGCTCAACTACGTAAAGATGCTGATACGTACCAATCAAATCGATGATGCCTTGCAGCTATTGGATGAGGCCATGCGTGGCGTCCAACCTTATTGGGATAAGCTGCTTCCTAGTGTTCAGTACCTTATACCCTTCGTGCGCGGGAGGGCTTACTTGCAGTTGTCCGACTCTGTAGGCGCGCGCCCTTACTTGGAGGAGGCGCTAAGGCTTGCCAAGGACGACGAGGATGCACTGGCACGGGTACATAACCTTCTGGGGGTGATCTTCTATGAACAAGAGCAGCCACACCTGGCCCTGGAGCACCATCTGAAGTGTCTCCCTGCTGTGCGAGATACGGTCAAGGACCTCAATATACGGGCTAGTGTGTACCGCAACCTGGCAAATGACTACTGGGCAATAAAGGAGCCGTCGCAGGCAATAGGCTTCTATAAAGAGACGCTTATCGTGCTCGAAGACCTCAATGACCTACCGAGCCAAGCCGGTGTTTTCTGGGGCATGGCTATGGCCTATAAGACGCAGCACGATTGGGAGTACGCTAAGCTCTATGCCACACGCGCGCGAGACACTGGATAATCGATCTGATGCAGCCACCATCTGTCTAAATCTGGCTGAGATTCTGATTATTGAAGACCGATATGCTGATGCTGAGGAGTTACTCGTACGGGCCAAAAACCTTCTTGATGTTGGTGGGAACGAGGGCCTTTGGAGCTGCTTCTACCGTTACCAAGCCGATCTTGCACGCAAACAGGGGCGTCTGGAGGAGGCTGCCGGATATGCCGCAGAAAGTGTCAATTTTGCCCAGGCAATAAATGAAAAGGCTGAGACTGGGAATGATAGCCACTGGCGCGATCCCATACGGACCTACGCTGAAGCGTTGCACGCAGCCGCCCAAATAGAGGAGGCTCTAGGCCACACAGCTGCGGCTGACAAGCTTTTCGAGGAAGCTATTGCGCAAATCAACCGTACCACGCTACCGGAGTCTATATCCGAGATAAGCTTCAGTTATGCGGAAGCATTGAGTACCAGAGGGGTCTTCGATCTGGCGGTTGAGTACTATCGCGCCGCTGCCATGCAGAGAGCACCTGATAAGCGACGTCTGCCGTAAACTACAGCTATAGTCGTGCAATCGCTTGACCTCGTTCTGCCTGTGAGATTGGCAAAAGGGCGAGATATTCCTCGCCCCTAGAGTAAAGATAAGGTCCTATGAAAGAGCTTGCCCTAGCTCTCCTAGTGGGCTGGTGGGGTCGGCGTAGCTGTTGGCGGGCAGTCAAGGGCCGGGGGTGGACTCGAGCCATCACAGCCCTCAGCGTGAGCGACGGGTATAACACTGCCCGCGTGCGATGGTTGCATACTTACTCCGCTCAACGTCGCCCACCCGAGGACGCCTAACAGAATCGCACAACTGATGATTTTCTTTACCTTGCGATTTGTGGTCTCCATTGCATTCTCCTTTTGTCTCCATTGGATAGAAATCGTCTTGAATAAAGCCTCCCGCTCAGCGGTCGAGCATAGCTGGCGCTCTCGTATAGCGCTGTAGCGCAAGCGCCTCGTTTGCTTATGCATTGGCGCGTTGGCAAGGTACCCCCTGGCTTTCAGTAATCACTACCTGCAAGCCCTAGTAGTCCCGCTATTGGACTGAGGTACTTCGCTGCTCCTCTGAAAACTCAGGAATTGTCTTAGCTGCTCTGGCGGCTACCACCGTCGCTTGCGCGCCCCGCGTCCAGCGTCTTTTGGTGGGAGGTCTTCAATCTCTTTGAGTCTAGCGGTCAAAGATTAATTTATCTGGATAATTCTGTGCAAGAATATCTTTACTTGGCTTTGATCAAGTAAAGGGAAGTCGTTGCACAATTTCTATGACAGAGTTGCTGCGGCTCAGGTACATCGCGAGACCTATGTTGCCGTCATGAACAGCGCGCTGCGTAATAGCGGGGATAAGGAGTACCTTGCACACCAGCTCGGGATCACCCCTCAATATCTGAGCAAACTGCTCAATCCAGCCACCGATACGGCGGCCCATACCAGGACGCCCGGCGACGATCTCGCTATACGGATTGCCGCCTTGTTGCCACTCGATCCGCAGGTGCGCTCCCGACTGGTGGAGCATATGCGCTTAACGTGGCGCTACGAGCGGCACACTTCAGCACCCGTCCTGTGCTTCCCCAAGCATCCGCTGATGGCTCATACGGTCACTGATCTGCTGGCCGACATTAGGGACTCACTCAGCAGCGCGACCTCCGCGCTAGACCCTGCGGTGTCCCGAAAAGGCTACCCGTTAGTGCGTGAGGCTTGCAGGCTGCTACTGAAGCGGGTAGCTCCATACCCAATCCAGCTTGCAACCACACAAGTGTCAAATGCGGAGTACGCGCTGGAGTATGTCGAAGCTTGCCTGACTATAGCTGATGTTGAGTGTGTGCTGAACAGACCTGACGAAGCGCTAATGCACGCCAAGTTTGCACGCTACATAGTCGAGACGCGCGACCGAGATGGTTACACAAGCGAGAGAGGCTACTTTGATCACCTGGCGGTTTGGGCAGTAGTATCCGAGTGCATGGCTTATCAGCACCTCAAGTTGTACAAACAAGCCTACGAGGCAACCCTTGATGCGGAGGAGTTGGCGGCAACACTCGACAGTCGCCAGGCGTATACCTGGCTACAGCAGATCTACCTGTACCGTCTCAGAGCCTTAATCCACCGACCCAGATTCCCGCTGGCTGAAGTAGCCGATCTGGTCAAGCGAGCCTCGGCAGCGGCGGAAGGCATACCGAGTGATCTCCGGCAAAGTTGTGCTGTTCAGATTGCGGAGAGCGAGGCATTGGCATATTTGCAATATGGCACGCCGCAGAGCATCAGGCGGGCAGACCGGATGCTCCGTAGTGCGATGGATAGGCTTGACCTCCTAGCCAAAGCCGGGCCGGTGCAAAGAACGCAGCTGCTAAGGACATATGCAAAGGCAAAATGGAAACAGAATTCGCTCGACGAGTGGAGATACTACATAAGCTGGGCCCTAGAAATTGCGCTGGCTGCCGGGCTTGAATACCAGGTCGCGGAGATAACGTGTGACTATGGTCTAGCCGTTGTTGGCGTGATGGACGATCAAGATAAGCCGGGTCGGCAAATATCACCAGCATCGGGAGGTCATATACTAAAAGGGCTAGTCTCAATTCCTCAGATAGTACACTAAATTATTACCAATCTTCAAGAATCAATTGACAACGGCAGGTCTCTGGTGTACTATGTCCCCAAGGTCGGTCGCTTGCTCCCCTTCATTGCTGAGAATTGACATCTCCGGCAGCCCAGATCAGTTTTTGTACCATTCAGCCCCGCGTTAGAAGAGTAGAGTGCGTGATAAAGAGTAACCAACAAAAGGAGCTGGAAATGGATGCCTCTCGCCACCGTAACTATGCTTTCAAGTACAATCCTGCCAATCCACGCAGTCGGCTTCCCAAGTACACAAAGGATAGTGTGCCCAACTCCCTTGCTTTTACTCGTATGCTAAGGCAGCCCAGGCGCCGCAGTTATGTGCTCTTCAGCCTGGTGTCGATCTTTGTTCTGCTCTCCAGCACTTTTCTGAGCAACTGGAGTTTGGCTGCCGGACTGGCCGCCCGCGCTCCCGTGAACGGTGGCGGCAAGAATGATTCTCCGGCTGCTATGCCCAACACGACCGGTACAGTCCAGGGTACAGCCTTAACTGCCCTGCCCACCAACACAGCCCTTACAACCGGCACGGCTACTCCACCGGCCTCTGCCACGGCCACCACGATCTTTGCTACCCCATCGGCCTCTACTACCCCTGGTTCTACGGCCTCCCCAAGCGCAACCGCAACTGCGCCCGGCCCACCGCCCACATATACGATCAGCTTGCCTACTACCCCTCCCACAGTTTCTCCCATACCCGATACAAACTACGCACAGCAGGCCCTCGACAGGGAGAGGACCGATCTACTGGATCAGGTAAATGCTCTGCAACTTCTCACGGGCACGCTCACCGGCACCCTGGTGAGTGGGCTGGATGGCGGAAGAGTAGCCGGCCAGGATGGTGGTTTGACTGTTGGGTTGTTCCCCGGCGTGGTGCCTGTGACCGATACTATGAATGTGCAGATACAGCCGGTTGTGTTCCCTCAAGGCGACCCCAGAGGCCAAATCAATGATATTCCTGTAGCGTATTCGTATCAGCTTACTGCTACCCATCTGCTGACCGGACAGCGTGTGGAGCGTTTCGCCAAAGATGCCGTGTTGGTTTGGAACATAGACCCCGCCGTGCTGGACGCCGCTGGGGTGCATGGTTTTCCTCTGCACGTCTACAGGCTCAATGAGCAGACAGGTAGTTGGGAAACCGTGCCTAGTCAGTGGAACGAGCAGACCAGCCAACTCATCGCCAAAACACCTCACTTCAGCACTTACGCGATCGATCCGATATTTGAGGACGTAAAGAACTATATACCAAGCGTGGAGAGCTTCGAGGTCAACTTGCAAAGCGGCACAGCCAACGTTACATACCCGATAAATCTGCCGCCTGGTCCAGGCAACTTTGGGCCGAAGGTGATGCTCTCCTACAATTCGGGCAATATAGACCGGGTGGACTACAGCCAGCAAGGGCCCTCTCCTATTGGTTGGGGCTGGTCCTTGTCAATGAGTTACATCGCCGCTGAGCAACACATATTTGGCGGTTGCCAAGGGGAGCTTAATTACCAGGCATATGCACCCTGGACTACCTCTATAGTGTCGGACGGCATCAACGGCGCACTAGTGAAGGGTAACGACGGTAAATGGCATACCACCAACGAGAGCTTCTCCCGCATAGAGTACATTCCAGGGGAAGACACGATAACCGGCACCGCTCGCACAAACGACTCCTGGGCTGTATGGGACCGGGACGGCAACCACTATATCTTCGACCTGAACGCCCTTACGAAAGACTCGATCTACGATGCGACGGGAACGCCCTGCACCAACGGGTCCAGCACCACAACCTACCGGTGGATGCTGCACTCCGTCACGGATACGCACGGTAATAGTATCACGTACAGCTACGCATACGAGCCGAGCGATGATTCTCCTCTGGTCTACGTCCCGCCTGCCGCGAAGGTCAGGGCGGTATACCCGTACACCATTGAGTACGGCACGCGCGATCAGAGTAATCAATCTACGCTGATGGTAGTTTTCACCATCGCTGATCGCCACATCGGCCCGGACTGCATAGCCGGCTTTGTAAACGGCACCGATTGTACAATAGATATCAGCGACAACGACCGGAACTCTCCTTTCTATCAGACTCGCAGGGTTACTAACATACAAGTGCAACGCTTACAAGATATAGAGAAGGGGACTTCCGCCTCCTACTCGGTGCTGCGCCAGTACGATTTGGTGCAAGACTACAGCACCGTGCTTACTGTGATGAACGGGTCTTCTTCGTACCCGCACCTTACCTTGCTCAGGATAGTGCCCAGGGGCAAGGACAGCACGTTGCAACTGCCCGATACGAACTTTCGTTACGTTCAGCCGGGCGACCCCGTTACCACCCCTTCGGTTACCCCAAGTGTCACTCCCAGTGTCACCGTCACGCCCTTCCCGAAGGAGGACAATGGCCATCTTTGGTTCGCCTCCAACGGCTATGGCGGAATGGTGGGTTTTTACTATGATGCAGCGGGGGGCGACGCAGACCCGCAGTACCGGCGTGTGCGCGCCAAGAGGATCATGGACGGCCTGGGCGGAGTTCCGCCGGAGCCGGGCGACAGCAACCCTCATGATGCTAAGTATTTCTATGATTACAGAGGTACGGTGTTCAACACGAAGTATATCTCGGAGGAGGCCGATCCTGAAGATGCTGATCACAACTTTGCGCTGAATCCTGAGTACAGTCAGTTCCGAGGGTACGGCTGGGTTCGCGAACAGCGCCCGATTGGGAACAACCGTAACGAACACCTTTCTGTAGACCACTATTTCAGCCAGGGCGATACCTTCAAGGGCGACGAATGGCGTGTGCAGCGCGGCAAAGGAGACACCTTTAGCGACAGTATGTCCCAGACCCCGACTTCCGATCCGAATTGGAATGTGGCTCCCCAGGGGGTTACACTCCACGACGACGGCACACCGGGATCAGGTAACACTGTATGGCAACTGGAACCTTACGACACCGCTCCTAACCCTTTCATAAAGCGCGTGGTGGGTGTAAGCGATAACTCCGGCATGGATGCGAGCATACGCTTCCAAATACGCTTCCCAGAGGATTGCCCGGAGTGCAAAGATGGCGGCAGCTGGATCGAGGGTGAGTGGAAGCTGGTAGATGCTGCGGGCGGCGCTACACCGGATTACTGGGGCTTGAAAGTGTACCACCCACAGGGGCAAACCACTCCGCGCAACGAGCATTTTGCCAAGGTGATCTGGAGTGTGAATGGTGATATAGGCGAGCGCGACCTCTATTCCGACGGAGGCGCCAACCCTCAGTACCCCAGGTTGGACGGACCCCTTCCCCTCAGCGAGTGGCTGAAACTGCAGCTTCACGTCTCTCCCGATGGGCGCATGGCTCTTGAATTCTACGGGGGCGGGGTCATCCCCAAGAACTATATACAGATAAAGTCGGGTGACACCTGGATAGGCGGCCAGGGCGGGACACAGCCTATCCCCTCCTTCCCTACTCATCGTAAATGGCAGTTTGTAAACGAAATAACCGACCACTTTGTGGATACCAACAACGACATCTCGATTTGGGATGACGACTACTCAGAGTCGGCTACTGTTTACTCGCAGCAGGACTCCGTGTACGCCGACCTGACCGACCCCGCCGACCAGGCGGTGCCTTACCCTACAAGCCCCGCAATCCCCAACCCGTTTGTGGGCACGGACAACAACGCGCAGGGCATGCACATCCGTTTTGTGCCGATGACCGAAAGCTGGAGCGCCAAATACGACGAAAGCGCCGTGAGCGACATGTTGGGTGCGCCCAAGCGCGGCAAGCAAGTCTACAGCTACGATGACCCCGCGAACGGTGGTACGCTCTACGGCAATCTCATTGAGAAGGACGAGTACGGCGACCTGGACGCGCCGGGCACCCTGGACCGCAGCAGCCGCATGGATTACTTCCCCAATCCCACCGCCTGGATAGTGAACCGCCCGGCCAGAGACCTCACGTACAGGGGCATCTACCAGGATGACCCGAACGGGGCTACGCTGATAGCTGAGGCCCAGAACGCCTACGACGGCAGCACCGATTACACCACACCCCCCACCAGGGGAGACCTTACGCTGCACAAACTGGTGAGCATCGTCAACGGCACGCGCGACGGGCAGAGCAGCGCTATACAGTATGGTTATGATACCTTCGGCAACCGCAACTCTACTACCGACCCCAACCCCAACGGCAACACCACCACCACCAGCTTCGACCCGTTCTACGAGGCTTTCCCCGTTATGGTGCAGTACCCTAACGGCACGCAGGAGAGTTCTACTTACGACTTCACGGTAGACGCGGTTGAGACCTCGACGGACGCCAACAATACGGTGACGCACCACACCTACGACTCGTTCGGCAGGCCGCAAGGCACGTGGAGAGTGGGAGACAACGGTGCGATCAACGACGGAGACAGCGTAAATCCTAACGAGCTATATACCTTCCACGATACCCTGCCGTTCAACATTAGCGTCACGCAGGCTATCGCGGCGCCTTTTGCGGTAAATTACCAAAAGCGCCTGGACGCATCTTCCAACCAGTATGGCTGGGCCACGCGCTGGTACGATGGGCGCGGGCGCACTGTGGAGGACACTCAGCCCAAAGATATTTCCCTCTCCTCCATTATCGTGGCCGACACCACCTACACTACTACGGGGGTGATCTCTTCTACCAGTATGCCTTACCTGGCTACGGGCGACATGAACACCTACGTCCAGCCTGACCTCACCCAGCCGCGCACCTCTCGCCACTACGACTACGACGAGCGGCTTGTGCAGATGACCAACCCCGACGGCAGCCTGATCACCTACGACCACACCTGGCTGCTGTGG
>JBBSIK010000096.1:0-8471 GCA_038232115.1 Chloroflexia bacterium | reverse complement strand
CTACAGGAGGGCTTCGCAGGGTTTGAGCGTATTGAGGTACATGAGCCTCCAGAGCTACCGAAACCGAAACTGCCCGCCAACTTTATCCCTTTGCAACTGGTAGGTGCCGCAGGCAAAACTCTCAACCGCCCGGTCTTCACGGCCGTTGGCGGTGTGGAGTCCGTGCCCCCCGGCACCATGCGTGGGGTTGACGTATCCGGAAGGCGCATCTTACTGTGCAACGTAGCCGGTGAAATATACGCGTATGGTAACGAGTGCCCGGGATCTACCCTGCCGCTCGATGATGGCGTGCTGAATGGCACGGTGCTGGTCTGCCCATGGCATAACTGTGCCTTTGATGCTCGCAGCGGCAGGCGCGTTGACAACGGTGAAGGCAGGTTACAGGTGATTCCCGTGGCAGTTCGTGATGGAGAGATACAGCTTGCCCTCAACGTCACGCCGGTAGCACTAGGATAACCAGGCATAGCTCTATGACGCCCGAAACCAGCACCCAAGCCCAGAATTCAATCTCGCGCCGAGTCCTCGTGGCCGGGGTGGGCAACGTCCTTCAGGGCGATGATGGCTTCGGCGTTAGAGTGGTTCAGGAGTTGGCCAAGCGCACTGATCTGCCGCCCTGTGTGAACGTGATAGATGTAGGTATAGGCGGCATGAGCCTGGTCCAGGAGCTGTTCGCCGGTTACAGTGCCCTGGTAGTTGTGGACGCTGTGGATCGTGGTGGCAAGCCCGGAACGATCTACCTGCTAGAAGCTGAGGTGCCGGACCTTGCCGATATGCCTGCGGAGGAACGAGAGAACCACCTGGCCGACATGCACCTGGCGACTCCCTCGCGCGCTTTCGTGCTGGCCAAGGGGTTGGGAGTGCTGCCTCCCAGGGTTTATATTCTGGGTTGCCAATCTCACTCTATTGAAGACCTATCAATTGGTCTCAGTGAAGAAGTGGAAGGGGCGGTAGCACCCACCATCGAGCGGCTAGTGCGTGAGGTGCACCGTCTCTCAGGCACGGACACCGGTGCGCGGGAAGCCCTGATAGTCGAGTAGCACACATCAGAAAGTTGGGGCGAGTTAGACGTATGGAAGCATACAGAGACGGCGCTATGTTCAAGCAAGGCGTGGGTGCCAGCGCAGAAGCCACTTTGGCTGTTCTGTCCCCCCTCATCGAATACTACGAGCGAGAGATGGGGGACCTTCCTGGTCGCCTCATGATAGCCGCATCTTTCCTGGAGGACATTAAGCTGATGGACGGTTGGTCCACTCAGTCACCAGAAGCAAAGGCCGCCCTTGAGCAGGCAAAGGCCCTGGTGGTGTCGGTTATGGTGCGCATACTCAACGCTCAGCAGGACTGTAGCTGTGCCGCTGATGAAGCGGGGCAAGACAAAGAGGAATTGTAGGTATGGAGGCAGAGATGTACTCTGTATCTCAGGCTATACGCCTCGCCAGGTCCGAGCGGGGGCTGACCCAGGGCGAGCTTGCGACCCGCCTGGGAGTGAGCCAGAGCACTATATCTTTCTGGGAGAACGGGGCCGAGGTGCCCACAGTAGAGCATTTGATTATTCTGGCTCTAGAGTTGCCCCAGATAATCGACAGCTTTGAGGGGCGTGAGCGTGAGTTGCTACAGCGGGTGCTGCGACTTGAGCGTAACCTCTTCGCCGGGCGCTGCGCTTGTGAGGGATGTTCTTGCGGTGAGGATAGCGCAAGCTAGTCTGGCGGCGAACGGTGGAAAGTAAGTGCTGCGCACAACTGGATCATACGACCTGGCCTTAACGGTCGTTTAGCAGGTTTGGAGGATATATTGAAGTTAGCTGTGACTGGAAAAGGCGGCGTCGGCAAGACAACTATTGCGGGCACGCTCGCACGTATCGTGGCACGAAATCACGAGCGCGTGCTTGCCCTGGACGCAGATTCGAACCCGAATCTCGCGCTCGCACTCGGCCTCTCCCGTGAGATGGCGGACCGAGCTACAGAGGTGCCACGGGGCTTGACCGAGTGGCGCGAGGACGCCGACGGCAAAGCCTACGTCCATTTGCACCAATCTGTCGGGCGGATGGTGGCCGACTACGGTGTGCAGGCACCGGATGGAGTGCAGTTACTTGTCATGGGCAAGGTGCTGAAAGCGAGCATCGGCTGCCGCTGTGAGGCGCACGCTGTAGCGCGTGGTATAACAGACCACCTCCTGTCGGGAACGGGTGATGCGGATGTAGCTGACGTGACGATCCTTGACATGGAGGCCGGACTGGAGCACCTGGGCCGAGGCACGGTTGAGCACGTTGATTTGCTCTTGATCGTAGTTGAGCCTTATTACCGCGCTCTTGAGGCGGGCACCCGCATCCGCGATCTCGCCCTCGAGTTTAACTTGCCAAAGATCGCTGTGGTAGCCAACCGGATACGCACGATTGAAGACCGGCAGGCGGTAGCGCAGTACTGCAAAGAGCACGCTCTCGACCCAGTGGCCTTTATCCCTTACGATGATGCGGTCGTGGCGGCGGAGCAGCGTGGAGTCGCCGCTATCGATTTTGCGCCTCACAGCCCGGCTGTAGAGGCCATTGCGGCTTTGGCCCGAGACCTGAAGCTTCTCTCCAGTTGAGCCTGATATGTTAGGTTATTATTTTTTTTGACTATCCTATTAGCCAGCTAATATAAGCGTGAGCAAGTGTAGGTCCCATCATATGGGGCCGTGAATCAGGAGGAGTGCCTATGGCGCATCAGACACTGGTGCTACTTAGAAACGAGAAACGCATGAGGGAGAACCACACGCCCGTGGCTCTGCCCTCGCCACGTATCCAGTACTAATATCCGTGAATAGAAACATGGGAGATGTGACATGGCAGTCGTAAAGCAATCACAATCTATGGTGCGTTACACCCTTTCCGATGCGCTCATCGTTGGGGTGCTCGGTATCCTGGGCGGGATCATCAATGTCACCATATCTTCAATACCTCACAACCACTTCGTGCTGTGGGGCGCAAGGGTGCCATACGGAGCGTTCTTTACATTGGCCCCCGTCGTCGCAATGCTGCTCGTGCGCAAGGCGGGCATGGCGTTAGCCACCGCTATGGTGTACGGCATCGTTCAGACCGCCGTCAGGTCCGACCCGACCAGCCTTTTCTATGCGCTGCTGGAAGGTGTGGGCATAGAGCTGGTCTTCGCACTCTTCCGTTACCGGCGCTTTGACGCCCTTAGCGCGTTCCTCGCCGGCGGCATAGGCGCAAAGACCCTGGGTAATCTGTGGGCCATGCTAACTCCGGCAAGCACCGCGAGCAGCGGCCATATGATGATGGGCGGTATGAGCAACATGCAAACCGAGCAGTTCGCTCCCTGGCAGACATTCATGGGAGGCGAAGTACTCGCACTCACGGTAGTCGGCGTGTTGAGCGGGTTGGTCGGCTGGGCGGTCGCCAGGCTGATTGAGCGTACGGAAATAGTGGAGCATGTGCGAGCGCGCCTTGATCGGAGTCCCGCCCACTCGCCACAGGTACCGAGATGAGGCCGTGACTGGAGAGCAAGAGGAGCATTATGGACGAAACGATACAAAAGGTGCGAGACTTTCACGGCCACCTGTGCGGGGGCCTTACTATGGGTGTGAGGGTCGCACAGATCGCGCTGCGCGAGATCGGGCCTCACTCGGCGGACGAAGAAGTGGTGGCTATTGTCGAAACCGATATGTGCGCTGTAGATGCTATTCAGATGCTGACCGGCTGCACCTTCGGTAAAGGCAATCTGCTACACCACGACTACGGAAAGAACGTTTACACCTTTATTCGCCGCGCCGACGGCAAAGCAGTACGCATAGTCACCCGTCCCGATGCCTGGGGACATGATAACCCGGAGCGCGAAGCTCTTTTTCAAAAGGTGCAAGTGGGTACGGCTACCGAAGCCGAACAGCAGCGATACTGGGAGCTACAGGAGGAGCGCGCGCTCTCCCTCCTGAGCGTGCCTGAGGATCAACTGTTTGACGTGCAAATGGTAGAGACCGAGGTGCCCAGACAGGCACGCATAAATTCATCCGTGCTATGTGATGAGTGCGGTGAGATGGCGATGGAGACGCGCATTCGACGCTATAACAGCCGCAATTTGTGTATCCCCTGTTTCGAGCAGGTCGAGTCGCGCTGAACCTGATGCTAGATAGGCGCGTCCCGTTTCTTTATAGAGGGCGCGTCTACGTCCTCGTGCCTGCGATCCATATCGCAGACCCTAGATCATAAAGCTGAGTGTGAAGAGACAACCCCGCGACATGGGAGCGCCGCATGACGCTCGCCCGTGCATGCGCCCGTCGTTGGGATACGGGTTCCAATTGACCAATCAACCAGAGGAGTATCTAAATGGCTAGGGCAACCAAGACCAAATCCACGCAAAAATGGCTATCTCTGCTCACCGTCCTCATGCTCATGATGGCGGCGCTCCCCGCCCTGGGTGGGAGTGTCAGCTACGCGCAGAGCGACTCCCGGACGTTTCCGGAGACCGGTAAGACGGTAAAGGGCAGATTCCTACAGTACTGGAACGAACACGGCGGACTCGCGCAGCAAGGCTTACCTTTATCCGATGAGATGCAGGAGAAATCGGATCTTAACGGCAAGACGTACACAGTGCAGTACTTCGAGCGCGCAGTGTTCGAACTGCACCCCGAAAACCAGGCACCATATGACGTACTCCTAACGCTAGTGGGCGTCTTTAGCTTGAAGAGCACCCATCCCCTTGGAGCGCCGGGCGAGAAGGCAAGCACTGAAAATCCCTTGAAATTCGCTGCGACCAGTAAGGTAGTTGGTGGCAAGTTCCGCGATTACTGGGAGAAGAACGGTGGACTGGCCCAACAAGGCTACCCCCTTACTAACGAGTTCCAGGAAGTGAGCACGGTCGATGGCAAGACGTACACAGTGCAGTATTTTGAGCGTGCCGTATTCGAACTGCACCCAGAGAACGCTGGCAAACCAAGCGAGGTGCTCCTGTCCCTGCTTGGGCGCTTCCAGTACGAGCGCAAGTATGCGGCAGGCTCCCCACAGCATGGTGGGACGGCGGTTATAGCCATTAGCACCGATCCTGGCCAGTTGAACTCGGCCATCACGACCTCGGGGAACACCCACTCAGTGTCGGACCAGATATTCAATGGCCTTGTCGGTCTCGATGAGAGCCTCAATCCGATACCCGAACTGGCAAAGAGCTGGGATATCGCTCAGGGTGGCAAAGTATACACGTTCCATCTGCAGTCAAACGTAAAATGGCACGATGACCAGCCATTTACTTCTGCCGATGTCAAGTTCACTTTTGAGCAAGCGCTGCTGAAGTTCCACTCGCGCACGAAGGCGGCGCTGGAGTCGGTGTTGGATGGCATTGACGCCCCTGATCCCCTCACGGTGGTCTTCCGCTTCAAGCAGCCTTATGGCCCTCTGTTGCAGCGCCTGGATGTGGTGGAAGCGCCTATCATCCCGATGCACATCTATCAGGGCAAGGACTTGCAAAACGATCCCGCCAATCTAAAGCCGATAGGCACCGGACCGTTTAAGTTCGTGGACTACGTCAAGGGTGATCATGTGACTCTGACACGCAACCCTAATTACTTCAAGTCGGGGCTGCCCTACCTGGACAGGGTGATCTACCGCATCATACCGAACGCAAGCACAGCTGCTCAGGCTCTGGAGCAAGGAGAGGTAGACTACATTGGCAGTGTGCAAGGCTCCGACCTGACACGTCTGCGGAGCAACAAAGATATTACGCTCGCACAGGGTTACGGCGGTTCCGGTGGATCGGTGTGCCAGGACGTGCTCATCCCTAATCTGACCAAAGATCCCTTCAATACGCTCGAGGTGAGGCAAGCCTTCTACATGGCCCTGGACCGGCAGTTCATCCTGAACCAGGTCTACTTCAACCAGGGATCGCTCTCGACAGGACCCATAAGCAAGCAACTGGCCTGGGCCTACACTCCCGATGTGCACATCTACTCTTACAACGTAGCGGCAGCCAACGATTTACTCGACAAGGCGGGCTACCCTCGCCAGAGGAACGGAACCCGCTTTAGCATAACCTTCACACACGCCACCTCCTTCGATAAGCTGGGTGCCGCCATGGCCGACCAGCTCAAGGCGGTGGGCATCAATCTCCAGCAGGAAAGCCTCGATTTCAACGCTGCCGTGGATAAAGTCTTTGTGAAGAAGAACTTTGATCTGGGTATCGCATCATACTGCAACGGGTCGGACCCGGAGATCGGTGTGCGGCGCGCTTATGTTTCGAGCAATATCGGACCGATCGCTTTCTCGAACGGCGCGGGATACAGGAACTCGACGGTAGACCAACTATTCGACCAGGCGGCAACGCTTACTGACCGAGGTGAGCGCGCCAAGATATATGCCCAAATCCAGAAGATTATCACCGACGACGTGCCGTACTTCTGGCTGGTGGACTCGCAAGGCTTCAGGGCATACCGCTCTGTGTTCAAGGGCTTTCAGGTCTCCAAGGGCAATCTAGTCGAGCAGGCATGGTCAACGCAACCAGGCAGATAAGGATGAGAGCAAGCACATCGAGCACCCCAGGCGCGGGACGCATCGGCGGCTTTTTCCTGGGCAGGTACCTGCTCCGCCGCATGCTCCAGGCCGTGCCTGTGGTGCTCGGTGTGCTGGTGATCACCTTTGTGCTGATCCACATCGCCCCCGGCGACCCTATCCAGATCCTGGCGGGCGAGGGTGGAGACGCAGACTACTACGCGCGAATGCACGCATACTACGGGCTGGATCGCTCCTTACCGGAGCAGTTCGTCCGGTATGCCTTCGCGGTGTTCCATGGCGATTTCGGTTACTCGTTCAGTTATCAGCAGCCGGTCTATAGCGTGATCCTTAGCCGCTTGCCGGCAACGCTGCTGCTCATGGGCACTGCCCTGGTAGTGTCCACGACCCTGGGGTTGCTACTGGGGGTGCTCGCTGCCAGGCGGCCTCACACGCCGCTTGACTACGGCATTACGGCTACTACTCTAGCGGGCTACTCAATGCCGGTCTTCTGGCTCGGCCAATTGCTGGTTATCGTGTTCGCCGTGTGGCTTCGGTGGTTCCCGGTACAAGGCATCTCTTCAGTCAGGGAGAGCTACACGGGTTTAGAAGCCGTCGGAGATGTGCTGCACCACTTGGTGCTGCCCGCTATCTCTCTGGGCATGCTGCAACTCGCGGTAACTTCGCGTCTCACCCGCACCAGCCTGCGCGAGGTGCTGAGCGAGGACTTCGTGCGTACGGCGCGGGCCAAAGGGCTTTCTGAACGGGTAGTACTAACGCGCCACGCTCTACGCAACGCCCTGCTGCCGGTAGTGACCGTGGTCGGCGGGCATATCGGCACGATGCTTACGGGTGCCGCGCTCACCGAGGTGATCTTCGCATGGCCCGGTCTGGGGCGACTGCTGTTGGACGCGACACTCAACCGCGACTACCCGCTCCTCATGGCTATCTTTATCATGGTCTCCATGACCGTGGTGGTAGCAAACCTGCTCACCGACCTGGCTTATGCATGGCTCGACCCACGTGTGAGGTACAACTGAGGTGCAAGGCGAGACTACTCGTCCCGTGGGCCTGGACGCACATACAGTAAGCAGCCATCTCGGTCTACCGTCGAAAGTAGGGCTTCGGAAGCGCGTACTTCGCCAGCCAGCCGCCTTAGTAGGTGGCGTTATCATGCTTGTGCTGGTCGCTGTGGCGCTCGGTGCCAATCTGATCGCGCCGCATGACCCGTTTGCCACGTCCACTGATGCATTGGTGGCACCGTCGGCTGCACACCTGTTCGGCACCGACGATCTGGGCCGCGACGTATTCAGTGAAGTAGTGCATGGCGCTCAGGTCTCGCTGTTGGTGGGACTGGTGGCCGCGCTTACCGCTACCCTCCTGGGTGTGCTGGTAGGTGGTGTGGCAGGCTATGCGGGCGGTCTGGGCGACGATGTGCTGATGCGCCTAACTGAGGTGTTCATGGTAGTGCCCCGCTTCTTCCTGGTGCTGGTTGTGGTCTCCTTGCTGGGAGGAAGCATCTGGCTCATCGTGCTCGTGCTGGGCCTGACCATGTGGCCCGGTACGGCCCGACTCCTGCGCTCGCAGGTGTTGTCGCTGCGCTCCCGCGATTACGTGATTGCAGCCCGCAGTATCGGTGTGAGCGAGCCTAGCATACTCGTCCGTCACGTGCTGCCTGGGGCATTGCCTCCAGTTATTACTCAAGCAGCACTGCAGGTCGGGGGCGCGATCCTCACAGAGGCGGGGCTCAGTTTCCTGGGACTGGGCGACCGCAACGTGATGAGCTGGGGCATCATACTTAACGACGCCCAGCAGTTCTTTCGCCAGGCGTGGTGGATATCGGCTTTTCCCGGACTTGCGATCACACTAACCGTGCTGGCCCTGAACCTTCTGGCTGATGGCCTGAACGATGCCTGGAATCCGCGATCAAGCTAAACCTAAAGGGCCGAAAAAGGTAGACCAGAGCAGCACGACGGACAGAGTCGTGTCTAAAGAGCAGAGAGAT
>JBBSIK010000095.1:0-8490 GCA_038232115.1 Chloroflexia bacterium | reverse complement strand
TATTGCGTCATTGGCGTTTGTAGAAACAAGCTTCCCTGTTTTCGGATTGATAACGGCGCTCAGCACCGTAGCCTGCGGGCTATTTATCTGCACGGCCCTGGTCAATGCCGCGCTCAACTTGGCGGTGGCTTCGTCTACGGCCCCCAGATCGAGCAGGGCAAACCCTTCCTGCGACAGGCTTGCTATCTCTTCCTCGCCCGTGAAGCGGGTTAGCTGCTCGTCCATCTTCACCTCTGATGGCGTGCCGACCCACCGCACGAAGAACCACGCCGAGCGGTCAAGCTCATCCGCCTGTTCGTCGTTGCCGATGTTGTACAGCACGGTGGGCACGAGGATGCGAAATGGAATATTGTTATTGCGCGGGGTGGTCTCCAGCTCTATCACGAACTTAGGCTCGTCAGTGCCGAGCGCGCCAACTGGTATCACCCATTTCTGCTCGTTTATCTGCTGGGCGGCACGGTCCTGCACCGAGGGATACACCTGCCGCACGCTCTTGATCATGGTGCCCATCGGTGTGTTGAGCACCAGCCTCACGTTGCTGGCCTTGGTGCCCTGCACGTCGCTGAAAAGCTGTGAAACGGCATCGCCCAGCCCGCGCGCATCCGGTATAACATCGGCCTCACCTCCCGTCGTATGCGCGATGGTGCGAAGCTGGTCGGCCTCCCACGCGCTGCCCACGCCCCATGCGTCTATGCGGATGCCCGCGCCCGCGAGTTCGTTAGCCGCCTGGTAGGCATCGCTGATCGGTACCGTGCCTTCCTGCTTGCCGTCGGTGATCATCAGTACGCGGCGCTCGTACTGGGTGTAGTGCCGCGCCGCACTCAGAGCCACGCGCAAGCCGCCACCCAGCGAGGTCGCACCGCCCGCGCTGATATTGCGAATACGGTGAGTCAGGTTATCTATGTTGCGGGTGAGATCACGGCCTGTTTGCGGCGGAGCCAATTCTTCTGCCGTGTCGCTGAACAGCGTGATGTGCACCACCACGTTGTCGGCATTGGGCACCTGGTGGAGCAGCTTGACGAGCGCGTCCTTCGCAGCCGACAACTTCTGCCCTTCCATGCTCCCCGACTCGTCCATCACCACGCCCAGAAACACCGGCACGGCTGGCGTATCGCTCGGTCCACCCGCATCCGCGGCCATTGTGTACATAGTGCGCGCCAGATTCTGCCCTTGCAACACCTGAGCCTCCGCCGGGTGCGGAGTAACACGAAACTTGACCATTTGTTTGTTCCTCACTTTCCTAAAACGTGAAACGCGGTTCTGAAACATGCAACGTGATGTGGCCTGCTAAAGAGGGTCCAGTGACTAGCAACATCCGTCTTGAGCGAGTCGGATCACGCTTCACATTTCAGATTCACTGCCATTCCGCGACATCAAAGTAGATGCGGGCCAGCACGTCCTCGCGGTCGGGAGCGTCAGGGGCGCGCTGTAGATAGCGGCGGTATGCCTGCCTGCATGAGTTGCCCACGATGGCTGGGGCCGTCGTGTGGCCTGGCATGCTGTCGGGCCATGTCACATCCTGGGGTAGCAGCCCTGCTCTGGAGAGACGATAGGCGGCGTACCACCAGTCGGCCTGTAGTCTGTAGAAGTGGCGCGACTCGGTGCGGTCGTTGAGGGCGGCTATGGCTCGTCCGGCCAGGCTCAGGTCGCCCAGCCTAGCCTGCACATCCGGGTCGCCTGCCTTGCTCTTTGATAGGCGGTCCGGGTGGGCCGCCATGTAGGTGTCTATGCGCGACAGGTATAGTTCGACGAGGCGTAGCTGCGCGTCCACATATCTGAGCGCGTTTTCATTGACTGCGTCCAGCACACTGATCGCCGTGTCGGTGTGGTTGAGGGCCACGAGGCTATCGGCCCAACCGAGCACTGCATCGGCATTGGCGGGGTCGGCGGCCACCACACGGCTATACAGGTCGGCGGCGAGGTCGTAGCGCCTGGTGTCGCGATAGAGATCGGCTAGAGCCTGCTTGGGTAGCACCTCGCCCGGCACCAGCTTGATCAGCTCCCCGTATAGCTGCTCGGCGCGCCCGTAATCGTGTGTAGAGTCCGCTGCTTGCGCCTGGACGAGCAGGGTGCGCCAGCGAGTGGCGGGCGTGCTCAGGCGGTTGGCTTGCTCCAGTTCCTGGTGTGCTTCATCGTTGCGGCCCAGGTTGTTCAGGGCTGTTGCCTTGAGCAGGTGCGCGTCAATGCTGGCGGGATGCGCCTTGAGCACCGCGTCTAGCTGGCTCAAGGCGTCGGTGTAGCGCCCTGCATCTATCAGATCGCGGACGGGCTGCAAGAGTTGTTGCGCGGGGTCCGACATGCTGGGAGCGGGCAGCGCGCCGATTTTGCCCGTCGTCGCGTTGAACAGTTTGCCCGTAATAATAGTACTCTGCACGGGCACCATCACCGAGGCGAGCGTTCTCGTGCTGCTGCGTCCGGGCAACTGAGGGCTGCCCGCCACGCGCGCCCTTGCCTGCCCCTGGATGAAGCGGTTGATGCCCTCAAGCTGGTCAAACAGTTCGTCTACCGTCTGAAAGCGCACTCGCGGGTCGGGGTCGCGTCCCCTGACTACGAAGTCGTAGACCTCCTCCGAGACGGGCCATGAGCTACGAGGCGGGGCCAGTATGGGCTGCTTTTCCACGTCTACGCCCAGCAGGGCAGCCAGCGTGCTCACGATGCCGAACAGGTCCATCGTGGGAGGTTGCTCGCAGATGCCCCCAATCTCGGGAGGTGCGAAGCCCACAGTGCCCCATGCCTCACGCTTCTGACCGGGGAAATACTCCATGGCCGTGCCCAGGTCTATCAGCACCTGGCGGGTGTCGCCGTTTGGGTCGGTTACCTGTATGACGTTGCCCGGCTTGAAATCGCGGTATACCACGGGCGGGGTGCGATGGTGGAGGTACTCGAATGCGCCGCGTATGCCGAGCACCAGGCGCAACGCTTCTGTCTCCGGTAGCGGGCCACCGTTCTGGTCGTATATATCTTTCCAGCTTGTGCCCTTCACGAACGCCATCACGATATACGGCACACTGCCTTCGTTGATGATGTCGAAGATGCGCACTATATTCGGGTGGTCCAGGCGCACGAGCATCTCGCGCTCTTCGACGGCGGCGGCTAGCAGTTCGGGGTCGGAAGTGTCGAGGATGGCTTTGATAGCCACCGGACGACCCTCCGGCTCCTGGCGGCTCGTGAGGTGCGTATCCACACCATTGAAGACCGCCCCCATGCCCCCGCCACCCACGACCGACATTATCTTATAGCGGCCCGCTAGCATCTGCCCGACGCCCAACTGCGTAAGCGTGCCGCCGACCTTCTGCGCGCTGCCTATCGCGTCAAAGCGGAAGCCGCATTCTCGGCAGAACTTAGCCCCGGGTCTCAGTTTAGCGCCGCAGTTGGGGCAGTTGACGACTTGCGGAGTTGGCTGATCCGTGGGTACGGCTTGGGCGGCGGGTGTGGACGCGCTGCGAGGGGCGCCGCAGTTTAGGCAGTAATCTTCGCCCGCCGGAATGTCGTGCCCACACACCGAGCACTTGACCACAGTGTTGAGCGGCGGGCTTGAGCCTGAAGTATTTGCCGTGGCAACCATGGCATCCCCCATAGAGGGTGTGTTAAGCATTTCGGTCAGGGATGCGCCGCAGTTGGAGCAATATGCAGTGCTGGGTGGGTTTTTTGTGCCACAAACGGGGCAGGCAAGTAAGGCCGCGCCGTTCCCTGCTGCCTGCGGTGGCGTGCTTGCCTGCCCAGAAGATGCGGGCTGCATGTGCATTGGTGAGCCGCAGTTAGGGCAATAGCCGTTGTCTGGAACTACAGTCTTGCCGCAAGTGGGGCACACATGCGCCGCTTGCTGGTGAGGCTTTACTTTCGCCAATTCTCCCAACCTCTTTCCTGCTCAGGCCGCATACCCTTGCGGACCCGCCTGGCCGCGTATATACTGTGACGTGCAACTGGCAATGGACATAGTATACTCAGATTCGCCTTTATTGCATAGCGCGGTGGCGCGCATCCCCGAACTGTAACTCTATCCACTCCTTCTACGTAACTTGGGTAGCGAAAGGTTGCACGGCGACGGTGATGAGTGATGTAAAGGAACGCAAAGACGCAAAGACGCAAAGACGCGAAGGGCGCGCAAAGGTTAAGATAGGTTCTCTCGTAATCACTCAGCTCAGTCCTCATCATCATCGTCCATTGTCTGCTGAGAGAGGGTATGAATGCGTAATCGGTCGTTCAGCTTTACGGCGTTAGAAGTGGTTATACCAGTCGTGCTGGCGCTTGCCCTGGGGTTGGGGCTGTTTGTGACGCTGACGCCGGGGCTGGGGTTGGGAAAGAGCGCCGACCCACAGCTGGTGCGGATATATTCGAGCGTGCCGCAGCCCAGCTACGATAGTATGGTACATGGCATACAGATGGCGATTGACGAGGCTAACGGGCGCGCAGGCGACTTCCGCATCGAGTACGTGCCGCTCAACGACGCCGTGAAGCGCGCAGATGGCAGCATCAAGTGGGACGCCGACGTGGAACTCGCTAATGCCCGCCGCGCAGCCGAAGACCCTGATGCGATGGCATATATCGGCACGTACAACAGTGGGGCGGCGAAGATCAGCATCCCCGTGCTCAATCGCGTGCATATGGCGATGATTAGCCCCGGCAACACCTACCCCGGCCTGACCAAGCCGGGAACAGGCACGGCAGGTGAGCCCTGGATATATTTCCCGCTTGGTGTCCGTAACTACTTCCGCGTGGTGCCCGCCGACGATCTGCAAGGCTCGGCAGCAGCGGCTTATGCCAAGCAGATTGGTGCAAAGTCTGTGTATGTGCTGGACGATACGGAGTTGTACGGGCATGGCATCGCTGTTATATTTGCTCAGACCGCAAAGGACCTGGGGCTTGAGGTGAAGGGTGGCCCCGAAGGTATAGACGTGCGCGCCACCGATTACAGTGCATTGGCCTCGAAGATCGTTGCTACTCAACCGAACCTCGTCTACTTCGGCGGTATCTCCGATAACCACGCGGGTCAGGTGCAGCGCGCCCTACGACAGGCGTGGTAAAACAATGCCTTCATGGGCGCTGACGCCATCGTTGACAAGGCTTTTGTCCAACAGTCGGGCGAGCAACAGAACTCGACAGCCAACGCGGAGGTCTATTCGACGCTGGTGGGCCTACCTGCTTCCAAACTGGCGGGCCCCGGCGCTGATTGGTACAGCCGCTACAATGCGCGGTGGAGCTACGACGACAACGAGGACTTTGCTCGCTTCGCTTATGAGGCAGCCAGGGTGGCTATCCACAGCCTCGAGAAAGCGGGCAAAAAGGACCGCGAAGCAGTGCGCGCCGCCGTGACCTCCACTTCGTCATCTGACTTGCCCGCCCCGCATATTCTGGGCGATTGGAAGTTCGATGCTAACGGCGACACATCGCTGGTCAACATCAGCGTGCAAAGCATTACCAGCAACGCCGACAACCCCTGGGGCTATCTCGGCTTAATGGTCTTCGACCCGCAAACTAAGACCTGGACGTTGCAGAAGGCACAGTAGATACGTAGTACGTATTGCGTATTGCGGCTGGCGATCTGTGTACGTGATGCCGGACACTGTTGGCTGTTGTCATTCCGAACGTAATGAGGAATCGGGCGGCCGTCGTACATAGTTGGCTTTCCGCGACCTGAGCACCGTCAATCGAGCAGAGTTGTCTACCCACCCGATTCCTCGCTCCGTTTGGAATGACGATAGCCAATATGATAGTGAGTAAGCTACCAGAGTGATTTATCCCAATACGCAATACTCAGTAGAAAACTGGAGGAAAAGTGATGCAAGTAGTCTGTCCTAATTGTGGGGCGGTGGGGCAGGAACCGGGAAAGTATTGTGAGAACTGTGGGTTCTTGATACCCGACGAGGCGGGGCAATCGTCTATTGCGAATGGCGTCGCCGCGCCACCTGATGTTTCAGCCTCTACTGTGGGACAGCCAACGGCGACCAGTGCTGGCGTTGGCGCATCGGGCGCTTCCGCCGGTGTGGGCGTGCCGGGGGTGGTGGGGGTACAGTTCGCCATTGTACGTGATGGGCACGCCAGCCTGGGCGAGGGGTTTACGATAAGTCAGGTGGGGGAGTTCCTCGTGGGCCGTATGGACCAGGAGTCCGGCACTCAGGTAGATGTTGACCTGCGCCAGTGGGTGCAGCCCCTCGATATACACGGCCAGAAGCAGTACCTGGTGCATCGCAAGCAATGTTACATCGGCCTCACCGCAGACGACACAGTGACGATACGCTCCTGTCCCGGCGCTGATGGCGACACGCTCGTGAAGGCGACTGGACAATCTACCTTCACCTCACTCCAGAACTTTGCCTCAATACGCCCCGCCCGGCAAGATGGCTCCTTCGAGTTAGCCCTGCACGATCAGATATATATGGGCGACCCCGACGCCGTCATGTATGTTCTCTCCGGCGACCCGACTGCACAGGACAACTGTGTGGTGCTGGAGCTAATCAACAAATCATCCTGAAACGTGAGACGCGATGTGCCTATCTGGGTAGAGTTCAGTGGATAGCAGCACTCGTGCTTACCAGGCTACATCACGTTTCACGTTTCAGGACCATGTTTCACCCGCAAAGGAACACAGAGTGCCCCAATCGTTCGAAGTGAAAGTCTGGGCAAAGAGCTTGCCCAGTCGCCAGCACCCGGAGCGGGACGAGGACCTGGCGTGGTCGGCCAGGAATGGGGTGGCGCATGCCGTGATAGATGGAATGGGTGGGAGTCGCCGCGTGGTGAATGGCCGCGAAATCGGGGGCGAGCAGGCGGCTGCCGCTATCGGGGAGGTGCTTTCAGCCAGACTTGAGGACTTGCCGGACGATTTACAGGTGAATGCCGCCCGTGAATTGCTGGCGATAGTGGTTGCGCAGGCGGGCGAGCAGATTTATAGCAGCGTGAATGCATCGGGCGAGATACCCCCGGAGCAGATGCCGGAGGGCAAGACCGCCGAAGATGTTATGGCTGCTGCCGTGATGACGGCTGCTATCTTTTGCGACGGCGGACGGCGTGCAGTAATAGGGCAGAACGGCGACACCCGCGCTTATCTTTTCTCTGATGGCGAGCTTATCTTGCTGACCGAAGATCAGGATGCCGTGCAAATGGACGTAGATGAGGGTAAGATCACAGAGGACGAAGCCGACGCGTTGCAGGAGGAGATGGACAACTTCGACGGGCGCGATATCGGCAAATTGGGCCAGAGGGCCAGGACGTACTTTGCCCAGCGCAACATGGTGTTCGGGCAGGTCGGTGATAGCTCGCAACCCCAGCCGCCGGTGTTTACAACGATACAACTTCGTCCAGGCGACCTGCTCTTGCTATGCAGCGACGGGGTGTACGCCAACCTCACCACAGCCGAGATACGCGACGCCCTTCTCTCCATAGACCCCGCCGCCGCCCTCGTGGACCGAGGCGACGCTCGCACGGGCGAACGGCCCCTCCCCGACCCCGGCGACCTGTCGGCCCCGTACAACTATCGTGCCCACCAGGACGACACAACGGCAGTCGTGGTAAGGGTGAACTGGTAGGGCAGTAGCAAAGCACATATCCCTTGAGCACTCTTGGTGGTGCCCGCATATCAGGCTGTATCCAGTACCACCTGCATCATCTTGCGTACCGTATCCAGCTCGTCGCGGTTGAGGGTGTGGCCCATGTTAGGATAGATGCGCATGGTGACGTTGCCACCCAATTCCTCCAGTAGGTGGGCGCTTTCCTCGACGCTGGCTCTGGGTATGTGTGGGTCGGTGTCGCTGCAGCCCAGGAAGACCGGTGTGCCCTCCAGCGAGCCCCCGTAGTCGTGGATGGTACCGTCGGGACCAATAGTGGCTCCGCTGAGGCCCACTACCCCACCATATCGCTGAGCGAAGCGGCTGGCGAACTCAAGCACAAGGCAAGCGCCCTGCGAGAAGCCAAGCAGCATAATCTTCTCGTTCTCTATGCCCGCGCCCACAAGTTGCATGAGCACGCTTTCCAGCAGCGTGATAGCTGAAGAGAGATAAGGCTCGTTGCTGTCTAGCAGGGCGAGAAGGCTGTTGGGATACCATTCGTTGTCCGCCGCCTGGGGTGCCATGTATGCAAAGCCCGGCTGGTCTAGTTCGTCCGCCAGCGCCAGTATGCTCTCAGCCGTTGCCCCACGTCCATGCACCATGAGCATCACCGCCTCAGCTTCTTCAATCGGCGCGCCGTGACTCACTACCGGCTGGCCCTGGTGAGGGCCGTTGATTGTCCGTATATGTTCGCTCATGTGGTTCGTTCCGAATTGAAAGCTGGAAAGTTGAGAGAACCGAGCAGTTGTTAGCAAGAAGCCTTTCTTGGCTCTGGCGCGTCTCCCAGCGTCTCTTGGCCCCTGGCTCCTTGCCCTTGTGCCGTATTATACTGCTTGAGAAGGAGTGCGTCGAACCCCTTGCCCGGGGTAAGTGTTCAGACTTGGGGTCAAGCAAATCAGTAGCGTGTCTGTCCAAGGCCCACATGAGCCCCTCCCACGCGTAGGAGGGG
>JBBSIK010000094.1:0-8502 GCA_038232115.1 Chloroflexia bacterium | reverse complement strand
CTTACCTCCACAAGGCCAAGTGTCTGCGCTATGCCGGCGACCACAAAGGGAGGGTCGATGATAGCGGCGAGGGCGGCGAAGTAGACGCCTTCTCTAAAGTCGGGCAGCAACTCGTTGGCTATCCGCAGAGCCATGCGGGTCTTGCCTGCACCCCCCGGCCCTGTGAGGGTCAGCAGGCGCACTCCCTCCTGGCGCAGGAGGGTACACGTCGCCTCTAATTCCTTTTCGCGCCCGATAAACGGAGTGGGCGGAACAGGCAGGTTATTAGTAAGGTCGGGCGTATCATGGTAGGATGCAGACATCGCTAGCCTCCTGCTACATGAGCATACGGACGGCTGATGAGCTAATAATAGCGCATGGAGGGACTGTTCCGCAATATGCGCGGGAAGTACCGTGTGGAAAGTGGAAAGTAGTGAGGAGTTGAGAGGGTTTATAGGCAGCAGGTTGGCGGTCCCGCAAGATTGCCCTGGCGATTTCAACCGCCGGGCGCTATCGGCAGAGGCAGATATGGGTAATCACCAGTAGGCTTATTGATGAGCATAAGGCAGCCTGCCTGTATAATGCAAACAACTTTCTATGGAGGGCGCATCATGACAGACAAAATTGTGGTAGAGAAATTGGAGCAGGCAGTAGGCATACTCGGCGAGCAGGATATAGACCTGTGGATTACTTTTGTGCGGGAGACAACACTTACGCCCGACCCATGCCTTGAGCTTATCGCGGGCTTCGAGGTTACATGGCACTCCGCTTTCCTGGTGAGCAAAACGGGCAAGAGAGTGGCCGTCGTGGGGCGGTACGATGCTGAGAATGTACAGGCCATAGGCGGCTACTCGCGGGTAGTTCCTTATGATGAGAGCATCAGGCCCGCCTTGCTCGAAGCAGTTGAAGCTCTAAACCCACGGAACATAGCCCTCAACTACTCGGAGAACGACCCGGCAGCCGACGGCCTGAGCCATGGCATGTTCCTCGACCTGCGGCGCACCTTTGCGGGCACCTCTTTTGCCGAGCGTTTCATATCCGCCGAGCGCCTGATCGCGGCCCTCAGAGGACGCAAATCGCCCGCGGAGATTGCCCTGATCCGCGCTGCTATAAAGACTACGGAAGAGCTTTACGCCCAGGTAGGCAGCAGCCTGCGCCTGGGTCAGAAGGAGCGGGAGATAGCAAGCAGGCTGACGGCGGCGCGCAAGTCGCTCGGACTGGGTACCGCGTGGGAGGAGGAATACTGCCCTATTGTGAACGCCGGGTCTGACTCGCCGGTGGGCCATGCCGCGCCGGGAGAGTACGAGACACAGCGGGGCCACCTGCTGCATATGGACTTCGGGGTGAAGCAAGACGACTTCTGCTCGGACCTGCAACGCATGTGGTATTTCCCGGAGGAAGGGCAATGCGGCGTGCCGGACGACATAATGCGTGCCTGGGACGCTTGCTGGGGGGCAGTAGATGCGGGAGCCGCAGTGCTCAAGCCGGGTGTGGCAGGCTGGGAGGTGGACGCGGTCGCTCGCCAGTATCTAACATCGGCGGGCTACCCGGAATACCGGCACGCGCTGGGGCACCATCTAGGCAGGGTCGCCCATGACGGTTCGACGTTGCTGGGGCCAAAGTGGGATCGCTACGGCAACACGCCCATGGGGATAGTGGAAGCAGGCAACGTCTTTACCCTTGAACTGGGGACGATGGTACCGGGCCGAGGCTATATCGGCCTGGAAGAAGATGTGCTCGTCACCGACAATGGCCTGGAATGGTTAAGCACTCCGCAGCGTGATATTTGGATAGGGGGCAAGGGGTAGTTGCGAGTGTACTGTTAGTAACAAGCGGCATTAGTATTGTATAATCTGCCTGCGGAGCAGCTAATGTCTATGGCTGAGGAATATAGGACGCGACGTTCCTCGCAAGCAGAAAGGAAGCGTAATGGAGCAAGAAAGCTGGCTGTTCGGGTCCCTGTTTCTGGGCGGCTTTGAATGCTCGACGCACATAACGCTGGAGGGACGCCGCCTGAACCTGATCGCCGCTACCCAGCACGACGCGCGGGCAAAGGCGGACTACAACCTGTGCCGGGCGATGGGCATCCGTGCCGTGCGCGAGTCGGCGCTGTGGCCCTTCAATGACCATGCGGGAGCGCTCAACCTTGACGGCGTGTGCTGCCTTGCCGTTCTCGGACGCGAGTGCGGGCTTACCCAGATATGGGACTTGATGCACTACGGCTATCCCGACGACCTCGATCCTTTCTCGACGGAGTTTACGCGCCGCTTTGCCGCCTTCGCTCGCGCCGTCGCCCAGGTAGTGCGTGCCGAGACGAGGGGCATCTGCTACTACACACCCATAAACGAAATCTCGTACAATTCATGGTCCGCCGGTGAAGTGGGGTACATGTCACCGTTTGCCCATAGGCGAGGGGCCGAGATGAAGAGGGCGCTCGTGAGGGCAGCCATCGCGGCCACTAACGCTATATGGGAGGTGGACCTGGATGCCGTCATGGTCAGCGTTGACCCTCTGGTGAGGATCCACCCACCCGAGGGCAGGCCCGATTTGCAGGGCGAGGCCGACCACTTCAATAAAGAGGTGGTGAACGAGGCTTTCGATCTGCTGTCGGGGCGGCTGGAGCCGGAACTTGGAGGCTCGCGGGCACACCTGGGCATCCTCGGCCTCAACTACTACGCGGGCAACCAGTGGACTATTAGCACTCCTGACCAGCCTCAGCATTTCCTCGGCTGGGACGACCCGGCATGGATCCCCGTGAGCGGTATTTTGCTGGAGGTACAGGAGCGTTATGGCGGGCCACTCATACTGTCCGAAACAGGCTCGTCGGGCGAAGGACGCCCTCCGTGGATCGTTCATCTTCTCGAGCAAACCACACGCGCCATCCAAATAGGTGTGGACCTACAGGGTATCTGCATCTACCCTATTATAACCTCACCGGATTGGGAGGATCCCACTGCCTTCTTCAATGGTGGCCTTTTCGATGTTTCTCCTCAGCCGGATGGCCGGCTCAAGAGGGTGCTTTCTTTACCGGTGGCTGCTGCTCTACGCGAAGCTCAGTCTGTGCTCGACCCTGAGAACCTGCCTACTGAGCCGTTGCCGGAGGAGATGCCGCCGGCACGCGAGCCTGAGCTGCAATGGGCGCGCCCTGTGGATATCGTTCACTACAAAGTGGACAATTTCTCTTACCAGACACTCTTCGCGGGCGAGCACCTGGTAGTGGAGCTATACGGCTTCGAGCCTGGCGCATCTATACCCGCTCACCAGCACGAGGAGACCGAGCATGTGCTAACCATCATACAGGGCGAGGGGGATGTTCGCATTGGCGGCAAGTGGATTATCCTAAAGCAAGGCGAAATCGTGCTCGTGCCCGCCGGGGTGTACCACGGTATCCACAACCCAGGCACAGAGCGGCTGGTGGTGCAGCAGGTGAGTAGCCCCAAACCGTGGGATACGCGCTTTGGTGGTCCGCACCCGTCTACTCTTTGGAAGAGTGATGCAACAGAGGAGAAACGTGAAACGTGATGAGGCTCGCACACTACGCTTGTCTGTGCTTTCCATCATAGTCCACTCCTGTCATACACATACACCTCTTGTATTTGCATATGTTCCGGCTGTACATAAAATTGTTGGATACGTGTGCGCTTAACGGTGGTCAGATGCAGAAGTTCTATAAGGTGCACGGCGACCCACCTTCGACGCTGAGTGTAGCGGTGGTCTGGACGGGCTACAAGGTAGCTCTTCAGGTAGGTGCGGCTTCGATAGGTAAGACTCTGCTCGGCATCCAGCGGCCCCAATCTCAATCCATCTCAATTGCAGCCCGGCTCCGCAGAAACTCGCGACCTCGGCGTAGGTAGAGACCGTGTCACGCCTGGTGACGCGGTCTCTACCCTGAGTGCAGAGCAGACCAGCAGACCCGCGAACCGGATGCGGCGCTCTATGGGAGATACAGGGAGTAACCGGTAGCGTCCTTTGGTACGTCGAACACATAGACCTCGTTTAGCGCTATGGGCCCGTCCACGTTGTCGCTATATATTTGGCTGCTGGTCGGCCCTCCGGCTGCCGCACGTTGAATGCCATCAGGGTCATGACCCTTAATGTTATCGAGGGCAAGGGGGTATGTGTTGCCTTTGCTGTCGCGCAACCTGCAACAATCATTATCAAGCTTCGTGCTAATGGATGCGTAATTGGTTGCCTCCACGAAAACCATCACGTACTTACCCTTGGAGGGTGTGAAGCCACCAAGCTTGGTGGCTTCCTGCTGGGAAATGATTACAATCGAAAGCAGCACCTTGCCAGGCGGGTCGAGCGCCCCCATCGCCGGCTTGGTCGCAGGGTTGCTGTTGTTAGGGTAGCGCTCGGTTAATTGGAACTTGCCCAACTGCGATAAGAGCACATCGTAGGGAGGCTGCTTTTCGGGGTGGTACTCGAACACCGCGCGCTCGAAGTATTGCACTTTGTAGGTCTTGCCATCCGTGTTGCTCTTCTCCTGAAACGCCTCCGAAACAAGGAAGCCCTGTTGGGCCAGTCCGCCGTGCTCGTTCCAGTATTGAAGAAATCGCCCGCCTGTTATGTGCTGCGTTTCAGGAAAGTACCTGCCATCCGCTGCGCGTAAGCGGCATTGGCGCCTACGCCTGAGGCGAGTGGCGCGACTATAGCAATCGCTAAGAATATCCGGCGATAGTTCAACATGATCTGTTCTTCTCCTTGTTTGTGATAGTGGTGCGGTTCGATTATAGCTGACACAAGAGAACGCCGCAACGCAAACCGTTGTTCTAGAACCTGTCTTGACGAATAACCTATGTTCACCGTCGTAAAACCGCGCATTTTGCCCCAGAACAGGCCCGGCCAGCGTTCGCCGGGCTTTTGTGTTCTAATATTGTGCCACCCAATATGTGGACCTAGGTCTATCGGCAAGCTCCGAAACTAAGGCAGTAATGGGGTTGCTGGAAGCTGATGTTCCGAATATGCAGACGTGAGGATGTGACTTTGCAGTACTCATTACTGGTGATTACCCACATCTCAGAGCATCCCCGGCGGTTGAAACCGCAGGCAACGTTTACGAAGTCCGCCTACGCGGACTAATAGATGGTTATAGTACCCACCCAGTCGCCGCAGGGCGACTTTGTAAGCGTTGCCTGCGGTTTCAACCGCCGGGTACTGTTGTCTGACTGAGACGTGGGTAGTCGTTCCATCCGCCTGACTATGTAATGTGAAAGTAGACAAACCAACAAATGCAAGTCATCACTACAATCCAGGAACTGCGTACACACCGCGCTGCCCTATCGCACGGTAACACGCTTGGCCTCGTGCCCACGATGGGTTACTTGCACAGGGGGCATACCTCGCTGGTGGAGATGGCGCGGCGCGAAAACGAGCTGGTGGCCGTGAGCATATTCGTCAATCCGACGCAGTTTGGCCCCAAAGAGGATTTCAGCCGCTATCCACGCGACACCGAGCGCGACCTTGCCTTGCTGGAGGAAGCAGGTGTGGCCTTTGTCTTCATGCCCACCGTCGAGGAGATGTACCCGCTTGGCTACTCTACATATGTAGATGTGCGGGAGGTGACGGGCAGGTTGGAGGGTGCTGCGCGACCGGGGCACTTCACGGGCATGGCGACCATCGTGGCGAAGCTGTTCAATCTTGTGCAGCCTCACCGCGCCTACTTCGGCCAGAAGGATGCCCAGCAGGTGGTCGTCATCAAGAGGATGGTGCGTGACCTGGATTTCAACCTGGAGATCAGGGTCGGCGAGACGGTGCGCGAGCAGGATGGCCTGGCCCTGTCCTCTCGTAACGTCTACCTCAATCCGCAAGAACGGCAGGCCGCGCTGGTTCTATCCTGGTCCCTCGCCGCCGCCCGTGATCTGTGGCAAAGCGGAGAGCGCAGGGGCACCACCCTCCGGGAAGCAATGCTTCGCACCCTTGCCGCCGAACCACTGGCGCGTCCCGACTACGTAAGTGTCGCCCACCCGAATACGTTGGAAGAACTGGACGATACCGGCCAAGCCCGCGAAGCCCTGGCGTCACTCGCGGTGAGGATTGGCACAACACGCTTGATTGATAATGTGGTGCTGGGTGAAGCATAATGAGGCTATCAGGAGAGGAGCAAATCAGGTGTCTGGATTGGTCTTTGCGTGTATCGCGCCCCATGGCAGCGATGTAATTGCTGAACTTGCGGGCGATAGAACCTCAAGCACTGCCGCCACACGCGCCGCGATGGAGGAACTCGGACGCCGCATGGAGGCAGCGCAGCCGGAGACGGTGGTGGTGCTCACTCCGCATGGTGTGAGGGTAGCAGGCGCTGTGTGCGTGATGACCACCGAACGGGCTGCCGGCATGTTGGAAGCCGAACAGGAACACACGCAGACGCGGATCGAAGTGGACATGGCGGTGGATACGGAGCTGGGCCTCCAAATCGCGGAGCAGGCTGTACGCGGCTATGATGTGCCGGTGGTCGCGGCCATTTACGGCGCGAGCGGCGGAGAGGGCTGTTTCACTCCGCTCGACTGGGGTGCGGTGGTGCCACTCTGGTTCCTGGGGGCGCGCTGGCCCAAACCGCCGGCCATAGTCACCGCCACCCCGTCGCGCAGCTTGACGCTTGAGCAGCTGTACAACTTTGGCACCGCACTGGCCGAAGTCGCCGCTGAGATGGGACGGCGGGTGGCGCTGGTGGCGAGCGCCGATTGGGGGCATGCTCATGACGCCGCTGGCCCCTACGGATACGACCCTGCGTCCGCCGAGTTCGACGCGATGGTGCAGGAGACTATTCGGGTGGGCGATCTGGACCGGCTGTTGACCGCCGACCTTGATTTTGCCGACCGTGCCAAAGTGGATGGCCTATGGCAAGCCGTGATCCTGGCAGGTGCGCTACACCACACACCCATGCGGGGTGAGCTACTTTCCTACGAAGCGCCAACCTATTTCGGAATGTTGGTCGCCGCCTACGCGCCACTCGCCAATAATCCCACACGTAACACGTAAAGAGACGAAACGCAAAGACGCAAAGACGCAAAGACGCAAAGACGCAAAGAACGCGCAGAGATTACGAAGGGTTATACAATACGCTTCACGCGAAAGGAGCACTCTGATGCTACTGGCCATAGACATAGGCAACACAAACACTGTGTTCGGTCTGTACGACGGCGAAAATCTGGTGGCAGACTGGCGCATGGAAACGCACCACCACCGCATGGCCGACGAATGGGCAGCCTCCCTCATCACGCTCATGTCGCACCGTGGCTACAAGTTCGACGACATTGAGGCTGCCATATGCTCTAGCGTGGTGCCGCCCGTGACGACCTCCATACGCCGCATGGTGGAGGAGTACCTGCATACCGATATGCTGCAAGTTGAGCCGGGCACGAAAACGGGTGTCAGGGTTTGCGTGGACAACCCCCGCGAAGTTGGCGCTGACCGCATCGTGAACACTTTGGCGGCCCATGCGCGCTACGGCGGCCCGGCTATCGTGATAGATTTCGGCACGGCCACTACCTTCGACGTGGTATCTCCCACAGGCGAGTATCTGGGTGGCGCTATCGCTCCCGGTCTCGGCATCGCCTCTGACGCCCTATTCCGCTACACTGCCCAATTGCGCCGCATCGAACTGGTGCCACCTAAGCACCCGGTGGGCAAGAACACCGTACATGCCATGCAGTCGGGTGTCGTATGGGGCTATATCAGCCTGGCCGAAGGCATGATCCAGAGGCTCAAGGCTGATATGGGCGATTTCGGCACGCCTATCAAAGTAATCGGCACCGGCGGCCTCGCCACCCTTATCGCCAACCACACCGGCTGCATAGATATAGTAGACCAGAATCTGACCCTGGATGGGCTAAGGCTTATCTACGAGTTGAACAAGGAAGGCTGATGTCAATAACACAAGGGGGGACAAGATGGCACGAACATCAGAGGTGACATGGCACGACCGTTGGGCCGAGGTGGACAACACCAGCGATCCACAGTGGTTTATCCGATTCGGGACCTCACCAGGGGGGCAGCCCTCAATGTAATCCAGCAAGACCCTGGCATCTTCTATTCCTACCTCGACGTGCAGCAGGGCCAACATATACTTGATATAGGCTCCGGCACGGGCGACCTGACCCGCCCACTGGCGCAATTGGTGGGGTCGCAGGGTAGGGTCGTAGGGGTGGACTATAGCCAGACTATGGTAGATGAAGCGAGGCGGCGTAACGGCGACAGCACCGATGTGGAGTTCCTCCAGGGCGACGTGAACAGCCTTGACTTTCCCGACAATGCCTTCGACCGCGTGCAGGTGAGACTCGTATTTCAGCACCTGAAAGACCCGTACCCCGCCCTCCGCGAGATCATCAGGGTTACCAAGCCTGGAGGCAAGATCGCCGTTGTCGAGCAGGACTGGGAGAGCCTGCTGATAGATGCCACAGATCGCCATGTGACCCGCACTATTGCCAACCTTTTCTGCGACAGCCTGCCCAATGGCTGGATAGGAAGGCAGCTACCAGGGCTGTTTAAGGATGCTGGGGTGCAAGAAGCTACCAGTACAGGCAT
>JBBSIK010000093.1:0-8536 GCA_038232115.1 Chloroflexia bacterium | reverse complement strand
GTTGCCTTTGCCGAAGCCGCGCGAGCCGTGGCGCTCGATGATTTCGTAGAAGACGGTGGGGCGGTCCTGGGCGGGTTTGCTGAATATCTGCAAGAGGTAGCCTTCGTCGTCGCGGTCTATCAGGATGCCAAGCTCCTCTAGCTGCTCCAGATCTTCCTTGATCTGGCCTACACGCCCCGGCACCTCTTCGTAATAGGAGTGGGGCACGCGCAGGAACTCCATGCCGTTCGCCTTGAGGGTCATTACGGTATTGATTATGTCGCCGGTAATGAGGGCCAGGTGCTGCACGCCCGCAGTCCTGTAATAGTCCAGGTATTCCTCGATCTGCGACTTCTTGCGGCCAGGAGCCGGCTCGTTGATGGGGAACTTCACGCGCCCGGTGCCGTCCTGCATCACTTTCGACATAAGGGCCGAATACTCGGTGGAGATGTCCTTGTCGTCGAATGAGATAAGCTGGCTAAAGCCCCTGATCTTGGCGTAGTAATCCACCCAATAGTCCATCTTGCCTAGCTCGACGTTGATAACCTGATGGTCCACAGCCGCGACGCCCGTGGGCACGCCGGGCACGTCGCGCTTGTGATAACCGGGGGCGAAGGTGCCCGCATAGTCCTCGCGGTTGATGAACGAGTGGATGGTGTCGCCCGCAGCGGCGATGGCGGCCCGGCGAATGCGTCCCTTCTCACTCTCGATCCAGTACGGCTCAACCAGACCTTTTGCCCCACGCTCGACGGCTGTGTGGTAGGCGTAGTCCACGTCGGGCACGCGCAGGGCTATGTCCTTCACTCCGTCGCCATGTAGGCGGACGTGCTCGGCTATTTCGCCTTCGGGTTGCAGGGGCGCGGTGAGCACAAAGCGGATTTTGTTCTGCTCAAGAACGTAGGAGGCACGGTCGCGCACTTTGGTTTCGGGACCTGCATAGGCTGTGATGCTAAAACCCATGACGGTGCGGTAATAGTGGACGGCCTGCTTGGCGTTGCCTACATAGAACTCTATATAATCAATGCCTTGTATCGGGAACGTATCTTCTTGCTCAGTGCGACGGTCGCGGGCGGAAGGCCGTTTCTGGGTAGCGACGCTACTATCAGCGTTGCCGGATGACATCTCCGTGCCAGTGTCGGCATAGCCAGGCGTGCCGATAGAGGCTTCTGCCTCGGTGGTCTCTTCAGGTTTCATGTGTGTGCCTCCTCATAGAGTGCTCGCGCAACATCGCGCAATGCTAGCCTTATATGGCAATGCTAGCATAGCAAAGGGTAAGATGAGAGTCAAGAAAGCCGGGTAAGTGTTCAGAATAGGGGTGTAGCAAATCAGCAGAGTGCCTGCCCAACACCCACCGCCCCCGCTTCGCTCATGCCCCTCCCACGCGTAGGATGGGAGGATACAAAGAAGAGACATAGGTGGGCACCCGCCCGTCATGGGCTTCGCCCCTGCACCTCAAGTCTGAACACGTACCGGAGTTTGTCATGGCTGATGCAAAGTGCAGGCGTCAACGCAAAGTTATCGCGTTTGGGGCCAGTGCAGCTATCTTGCTGAAGGCTATCAAATGTTAAAGAGCGTGGATAATGGAAAGTAGCTCTTAGCAAATGCACCCGTGCATCAAAAAGGCAGGTCGTGCATGCCTTTGCATCAGCCATGACAAAACAAAGGGCTGAGGGGCTTTACTATCGCCACCCAGCCCTTTGTTCTGCATTCTAACCGAGGCTAAGGCTACCTGGCAGGCGCAGCATTGGGAGCACCTGTGAAGGGACCCAGCGCGATTGACAGCATCTTCGATATCTGCCCTCGTGTCACATCGTTGTTAGGACGGAAGTAAGGGCGGTTACCCCCCTGACATGGCTCCCCTGCCCCACCACATGCATACCCTCCGATGATCCCGTGCTCAGATGCGCCCTCTACGTAGCCGGACAGGGGACTGCTCGTGGGCACATCGGCAAAGCTTGAGCTGCCAGGGGTCACCTGGCTCCAACCTCGTGAGATGACTATCATCTTGGCTGTCTGCCCTCGTGTGACGTTGTTGTTGGGACGGAAGTAAGGGCGATTGCTCCCATCGCACGCCTCACCTGCTCCACCACACTGGTACCCGCTCACGATCCCCCTCGATACTGCCGTTTCCACGAAGGAGTACAGGGGAGAACTGCTCGGCACATCAGCAAAGCTCGGGTTCGTGGGGTTCACCAGCGACCCACCAGCACCCAGCACCACCATCTTGCTCAGTTGAGCACGAGTAGCGGTAGAACCAGGCTTGAACAGCACTGTGCCGTCGAACTGCGAGTAGCCGTTGATGATGCCTCGCACAGCCAGGTTGTTGATGTCGTTGGCGAAGGGGTTGTTGGTCGGCACATCGGTGAAGATGGTGCTGGCAGAGGCATGGTTGATGTTGAGGGGCAGCAAGCTGTAATACCTGCTGGTGTTCAGACCATCATTCACCAGTGCATACACGTAGTAGTTAGCGCCGTTGGGCAGATTGGCTGTGTTCCAGCCGAAGAAGCCCTGGTCCACAGGTATATTGCTCGCCCCTGGAATAGGTTGGCCGTTGAAGCCCTGGTTATCGGTGTCATAGAAGAGGCTCACCCTGCCACTGCCACTGCCCTGATACTTGTGCCATCTGATGAGGGTAGCCGCACCCGCCATTGGCTGCGACATCAGGTGTGCCCCACCCATTCGGAAGAACGGTAGATCGGAGGGCGGACCGTTAGCATCGTCCTCTTCATGTGGATCGAAGCGTAAGGCGCTCATCTGGCCGGCCCAGGTGTAATTATCACGTGGGGCTGCGTTAGGCACCATCGGCACCTTTGCCATGTCCCAGGTCAGTGGCAGCCAACGATCATAGGGCGTAACTATGACCTGCGTCTGCTCAGGAATGTGGGTACTGTCCGGCGAGAAGGTAATGCGGGGACCGGCATTCCAGGGTGATGCCGGAGCCTCAGACGGCGCTTGCAGCCACAGCTTCACGTTGAAGTACTTGTAGCGGCTCGTATCTATCGCGGCAAGCCCCTGGTTGGGTCTTGTCCATGTGACCGATGGGTCCGAGTGCCCTCCCACAAACCCCCTGGATGACCCTTGCAGATAGTCTGTACCGAAGCTTAGATTGCGTACATTCTCCGTCAGACGGAACTGCTCCGCATTGCCAGGCTCCCACCCATACCCAAGCTGCGCATATGCATAGTCCTCCCCACTCAACGGTCCTGGCGCATCTATCTGCACTACAGGTGCCGTGTTGACCGTGATTGCTCCACTCGATGCCCATGCCGTGCCGAACTGTGCGTGGATATAGTACACTCCCGGTGCCATGCCCGTGCCCGTCCAACTGTACCCTCCAGCCTGCGCAGGTACCGAGACTATCTGCTGTTCGTTACCGGTCTGCGGGTCCCCACTCGTGCTCAGGTAGAGAGTGACGTTCGAACTCCCTCCTCCTCCACTGCCCCTGGTGGTGCGCCACTGAATGTTGAGGGGTGTGCCTCCATCAGGGGTGAGCCGTGCCCAGTCGAACTTGATGTTGTTGCCATAAGCGTTCCATGGTGCGTCCAGGCGCAGCCCCGCAACGCTACCCTTCTGCGCCCATCGTGCAGGGTCCTGGTTCAAGTTCACGTCGTATATGTGCCACCCTGCCTCCACATGAACGAAGCTCGCCAGATTGCAGTCGCTGCAAGGTGCCGCATCCCCTGGGCGCAGGAACCACCATACCATCGTCTGAGCGTTGGGTCCTGCGGAGTCTGCGTACATCCTGAACCGCAGGTGTGTATAACGGCTCGTCTGGATAGGGTAGTTGCCCCCACTCTTCTCTCCCAGGTAGTTGTAAACCCCTTCCATGTTCTGGTACTGGAAGAACACTTCCATCTCCGGGTTCTGAGCGGAGCCAGTGGTGGTGGCGCTCCAGATGCCGTCACTCACAGTGGGTGCGGTAAAGCGCAGGGGCATGTCAACATCTTCGAGGTTGTTCATGTCCCATGGATCGCCTAGTATCTGGGTCGCATAATCATCAGACTCTGGGATGGTGACGGCACCTGGGGAAACAAGAGTGATGCTATCGTCACCAGGCCCAGACGAGGAGGACGGGGCATATGATGCGGACGGGGAGGACGAGGAAAAACGCCCAGACGCAGAGGAGTGGGAGGACGGGGAGGACAGGGAGGAGGGGGCTGATGCCTCATGGCTCTGGCTCTGGCTCTGGCCGGTTGCAGTTACCAGCAGAGGAGTTGCCGCTGCTTTACCGTGGGGAAAGGCGAGGCTCCCCAGCAGCGTAGCGGTGACAAGTGCCGTGCCCACTACTTTACTAACTGTTCGATCAAGGTTTCTATACGTCATTTGATATTTAATCCTTTCAAAACTTACACAGAAATAGACGCCACCTGAAAGGGTGTATGCCTAGTATAGCGGCGGTAAAGTGGCCGTTCCTAGTGCAAAAAGGTCCTTCTCAAGAGCCTCTTTAGGAAGATGATTGTCTCATATGTGGGTAGGACTATTCGGCCATTCAAGCGTCGTGCGGCCCTTACAGAGGCTATTCAGAGATTTACGCAGTTATATACCCAACAAGTAGGATCGTCACGGATCCCCGCTAGGGCGCTGGCGTGAGTTCTCTGTAAAGCATCTCAATCCGCCGGACAAGTTGCGACTCGGAGTAACGAGCCAGTGTTTCCCCGCCACCCTCGACGAGGTGTGCGCGCAAAGAAGGGTCGGTGAGCACCCGAAGGATGCCTTCGGCAAGAGCAGCAGGATCTTCCGGCGCGACCAGTACGCCATTGTCACCGCTATGGACCATTTCGCTAACTACCGGCAGATCAGTCGCCACAACAGGGCACCCGGCAGCCATTGCCTCCAGGGGTGGTAGTCCGAAGCTTTCGTAGCGTGTGGGGTAGACCAGGCAGTCAGCTGAGCGCATGAGCCGCACCTTGCTTTCCTCGTCTACATGGCCGAGCAGCACCATGTTAGCGAGGCTACCATTCTCCATGCAAATCGCCTCTAGATGCTCAGCGCGCGCCGGGTTCTGGCCGGCAAACAGGAAGGTGGTGGTAGGCAGTTGGCGGAGGACGAGCGGCATGGCATGAGCCAGGGTATCGTAACCCTTACGTTCTTTTAGCTGGCCCAGGAACAGCACGTGAGGCGATGGGTATTCCGCCGCCACCGATGGCCCATAAGGCATAGCCTCGATGTAAGGCACATCAACCCATAAAGGAATGAGAGCCACTTTTCGCCTGGGTATGCCGAGACGCTTTAGCACGCCGACTTCGTGATGCGAGAGGGCTATCAGCCGGTCAGCGGCACGCAGGGGATAGTGCATGCAGAAGTTCTGCCAGATCGAGAGGGGCTTTCGTCCGCGCGCCTCTATCAATTGCTTCACGAGGCGAGCCGGAGTGTATATCAGCCGTCCAGGGTACATTTTGCCCAGGTATGGCCTCTCGCGATCGTCTACCAGGTATGGGTCGTGGAACGGGCCGACTACGGTGAATATGATGGGCTTACCGAACGTATGCGCCCACAGGGTCGCCTGCCAGTTGAGGGCATTACGCAGGTGAAACAGGTGAATCACGTCGGGCCGGAAAGCAGTAAGAGCGGAGAAGAGGCCCAATGCCAGCCAGGCTTTGTTCACAGATAGGCGATGAACCTCGATGCCGTCTACCTCTTCGCGTGCCACACCCGTAATATCCGAGCCTTCTTCGCGTATCGTGAAAGCAGCCACGGTATGCCCACGCGACACCAGGGCGCGGCCCATCACAGCCTCCGGCCACTGCCTGAATTGCCGCGTCACGCCTGCAGTGGTAACTATGGCTACTCGCACCTTAACAGAGTGGCTAGTGGGCATATCGCCTTCACCAGCATCTGCCCGCATCTCCTGGCCCAGCCCCCAGCCTCTAGCCCCTAGCCCCTTCGTCATAGGTACCTCAATGCAACACGTATGAGCGGCAGGCGCAGAGTAGCGAAAAGGTCCTTGTCTTCCTGGTCCATGCCACCGAGCAGACGGAAAGCGACGTAAAACACCGCGCCTCCGGTTGCCACCATAGCAATAGTCGTCAGCAGATTGGCGGGCAAGTACGCGAGAAATGGCAGCAGCACCGCGCCCATAATGGCCGAAGCCGTGCCCACGCGCACAAAGAAAGCTCCCGGAAAGCGCAGATCCAGCCGTCGCCTTGCGTAGAGCAGGGCCACCAGCCGTGAGCCTAGCGCCCCGACTGCCGCCGCAATAGCCGCACCCACGACCCCCATATACGGCACGAGCACCAGGAGCAGAGGTATCGTCACCAGAGCGAATAGGCGAGCCACGATCACAGCCCGGTAGTCTTCGTATACCATGAGCACGTTGAGCACCACACTAATCAGCGCCTCGCCGAACAGTCCCACAGCCAGAATTACGGTGCAGGCCACGATGAAAGGCAGCGTCCTATCCGTAACCGCTTTGTCGCCGCCCTTTTGCAGGTATAGCACCGTCAGGAGGTTGCGGGCCGTCAGGATGAGGCCCATCGCGGCGGGCAAGAGGGCCAGGATGAGGAACTTGGTCAGGGTGGCATATGCGGTGCGCAGGCCGTCTATGCGCCCCTCTGCGTAGAGGCGAGCGAACAGGGGGGTTTGCACGCCGGTGAGCGGCACGACGAGGGCGCGCAGGAACTGCCTGGTGAAGTTATACGCCACCGTTATGACCGTGACGGCCACCTTCTGCTCATCAGGCGCGATTATGATGAAGCTGACCGCGAGCACGAGGAAGGGCCGGTCGTACAGGAACACCGTCCAGTTGATTAGATAGTTCAAGGCTGAGAACGAAATCAGCCTTCGCCGCAGCGAAAGGTTGGAAGGCACCTTCACTGCTACGGAGCTGGGGTGGGGCGCGGGGTCCATCGTCCGCAGCATATGCCATGCCTGCCACATCGAGAGCATCACCGACACTAGCGTGGTAATAAGCAGCGCCAGCACTGCGCCCAGCACGCCCCACCCTATGAGAATGAAGCCCGCCGTAAGCACCGGATAGCCAACCGCCGCCACGATGTCGAGCGTGTTGGTGACCTTCTGCCGGAAATGCGTGTATAAAAGCTGAATAGACACGTCCGATGCCGCGCCCAGCACCAGCAGCACGCCCACGAAAACGAGCAAGACCCCGCCATACGCACCCATCTGGAACACGCCTATCCAGAACTGCGGGGCAATCGCGAGGGCCGCGATAATGGCCAGCAGCACGCCACCCTTGACGAGCGTCACCCACAGGAGCAGTTGGAGGATACCCTTACGGCCGTGCTTCATCTCCATTTCGGGGTAGAACCGCGGCAATGTCCGCTCGATACCCAGGTCCGACACCAGCCCGAACACATATAGCAAGGCCGTAGTGATGCTGTACAGGGCAAACCCTTCGTTCTTCAGCCCCCGCACCGTGACGATGCTCGCCAGCAACGGCAGAATGATTTTAAGCGGGAAAAAAGCGACGTTCCACAACGCCGCTATCCCTGCTCTCTCCACTAGTGGCTTTTGTCTTTTGCTCAAGCTTTTAGTTGACATGGACTCGTGAAACGTGAAACGCAACCCTTCTTAACCTTTGCGTGTCCTTTGCGTTCTCTGTGTCTTTGCATTTCCGTCTCTTTACGTTTCACGTTGCACGCCTCACTTCTCCACCCGCACCGCGTCTACTTGCACGCCCAGGGCGCGGGTATCGTAGCCGAGGCCGGCCTGCTTGCCCGACCATGTGGGCGACTCTATGTGCAGGAGGGCGGTATCTTTGTCGCGCTCCCTCTTCGGCGTGCCGGGTGGTATTGTAAAAGAGTAGTCGGCAAAGTCGCTGCCGGGCGGTATAACCACGGAGGCCAATTGAGTGTCGTCCAAATGCAGGCGGATTGTCAAGGGGTCTGCGCGCAGATGTGGCTGGCCCTCTAGAGGGGTTTCAGGGCGCACACGCAGGGTAACATGCACGCCCGCGTAGGTCTTGCCGTCCTGGTTCGCGGGCACAGGAATGCGCAACACCGCGTGGTCGCCCGTCCAGCGCCAGAACGTCTTGCCCCCGTCCGAGGTCTCCTGCTTGTTGAAGCCCGCCACCAGCGCAGGGTAGTCCATCTCCCCGATGTTGACGCTCCACGGCAGCGCGGGAGGCTGAGGCGTGCCCGGCTGAACGCTGTAGATGCCCCATGGCAGGTAGGCGTTCGACACATTAAAGGGCTTCTGATAATAAAGCTGCTCGAACTCAGGTACGTCGTACTTCCAGGTGCCCTCTTCATGGAGCGATAGATTGGTGAAGTGCAGCTTGCCGCCATTTGCGCCCATCATCACGTACACTTGGTAGCCGTCTTTCTGCCAGCGCTGCACGATCTTCTCGATGATGGGGCTGTTGATGTCGGGGTAGCCGCGCCACAAGACAAAGCTCTCGATGCCATAGATGAACTGCAAGGGAGTCGAAATCAGGTTAGGTTCGTCACGCTCGTTGCTGAAGAGTACAACGGTCTTGCCGGGGTTCTTGAAGCGAGATGCGAGGTCGCTTAGCTGGGCAACGGCTCCACGCTCCTCCACATGCGGGATAATAGTGCGCGACGTATAGACAAAGAACACGCCCAGCCCCAGCGCGAGCACG
>JBBSIK010000092.1:0-8846 GCA_038232115.1 Chloroflexia bacterium | reverse complement strand
GACGAAACAAAGCTGTTGGAGAGGATCACGATTAATCCGAATATCTTCGGCGGCACACCGATTATTAGAGGACGACGCCTGGCTGTAGAGCATAATTTGAGTATGCTAACGGCTAGGGATACACACGAAATTCTGCTTGAAGAGTATCCCTGGCTGGAAGCTGAGGACATTCAAGCCTGCCTGGTATATGCGAAACGTCTAGCAGGACATGAGCGGGTCGCGCCAATGTTCGTTGATAGCGCCACGTGGAGGTATTGCTCAACACGTGTGTAGCACCCACTGTGCATATACTCGCCATTTCAGCCATTCAACAGGTACAAGTGTGCGTTCAGGTGTTGAAGGCTTACAATTACGAGAGTGTTATAATGACGATGCGTTTTGATGCTTAGGAAATGGAGTAACATTAGTGTGCAACTTTGAAAGGACATTCGCCAACTATCTGGATGGCCCATCTTACCGACCATTATTCTTTTGCGGGGATGCCTTGAATGTACTGCGTGAGATACCCACAGAGTCCATAGATTTTTGCATGACCAGCCCTCCTTATTGGAATAAGAGAGAGTACCATAATGGCGGCATCGGACTAGAGGACACGTATACACAGTATATAAATAGTCTTCTATTGGCGTTCAGCGAGGTCAAACGCATCCTAAAGGCATCAGGTTCATTCTGGCTCAACATGGGTGATACCTACATTAACAAAGGGCTAGTTGGCCTGCCTTGGCGGATAGCTCTTACTATGATGGACGAGCAGAAGTGGATACTCAGAAATGAAGTAATATGGAACAAGATAAAAGGACCTGACAATTCTGTTGATAAGCTAAGGAGTGTCCACGAGTATATATTTCACTTTGTTAAACAGCAGAGAGGCTTTTACTATGATGTGGATGCAATTCGGTCCAAGCCCAGAGAAACACACGTGAAGAATGGTGCTGTTGTCTCGGCTACAGGGGTTTCAGGCGTTAGATACAAGCGACAAATTGAGCTTTCTACATCACTTACGGCACAGGAAAAAGAAGCAGCTATGCAAACTCTAAATGCTACACTCGCACGAGTGATGCAAGGTGAGATTTCTGACTTCCGCATGGTGATACGCAATCAGCAGAGGACTACTCACTCTAATTCTGAGCGTGTATCAGGCAGAGCAAAGGAGCTGATTCAAAGAGGATTTTATGTGCTGAACTATCATCCTAATGGCGGCAAGCCCCCGGATGTTTGGGATATAATTCCGGAAGACACACAAAGCCGGGACGATCACTACGCCCCTTATGCAGAGGATTTGTGCAAGATACCACTCCTAGCCACGTGTCCACCAAACGGCGTAGCTCTAGACCCATTCTGCGGAACCGGCACCACAAATTGGGTGGCAATGAGTTTTTTTAGGAAGTCAGTGGGAATTGACATATCTCAGAAGTATATCGAGTATGCCACTAGGAGATGTACTAGACTATTATGAAAAGCTCAATACTGGAGTTACTTGCTGTGCCGACGGATTCTGAAGGTGTTAATTGGCGGGCCATTGTAGAAGCTCACTATTGTCCTTACTTAGAGCGAGAGTGCGTCAAAATTAGGAAAACCACACCGCCCGTGGTAATCGGGACTTGTTCTGCTCGATACGGTGTGAAGGTCGAGAAAATTGCAATTATCTGCCCACACCGTTTTCTTGAGAGGAAGCAAATCTTTATGGATTGCTTCCATCTGTTGACTCTGCACGAACCGGGAAATGAGTTGCACCGCGTGCCAGAGTTAACTATACCAGGAGGAAGCGTTGATTATGTGCTTGCATCAGTAAAAGGCGGGCGGGTTGTCGATTTTGTGGGTATTGAGCTGCAAGCACTCGATACGACTGGCAGTCTTTGGGCGGAACGACAAAGGTTCTTGAAATCTGTGGGTGTAGAAGTAGGTGCTGAAGATCTTGTCATTGGGACTTATGGGATTAACTGGAAAATGACCGCCAAGACGATACTTATGCAGCTTCTGCACAAAGTTGAAACGTTTGAGCACCTAAGCAAGCATCTTGTACTTATCCTCCAAGAACCCTTACTCAACTATATGATGTCGGAGTTCTCCTTTGGACATATTGAGGCCGCCAATCTAGGAGACTCTATGCACTTCCACGCATACAGGATGCAGCAGATGGATAACGCACAATATCGACTCAGCCTGACTTCTAGAGTGAGCACCGATGCAAGCGGAATAGCAAAGTGCCTAGGATTGCAAGTAAGCCCCAACATAGAGCTGGAACAGATATTTGCTAACATCCAAGCCAAGATATCAGATGCGACTCTGCTTACTATCTAGCCTGTGATAAGCCCAATGCAAACAGTACCCCAACCCCCATCCACCGCACAACGCCCGCCTCCAAGCGCCGACTATGCACTCCAGGCACGGGGCATCACCAAGCGCTTCCCTGGCGTGCTTGCCAACGACTGCATTGACCTCGACCTACGGCCCGGCGAGATACACGCGCTGCTGGGGGAGAACGGCGCGGGTAAATCTACCTTGATGAACATCCTGTATGGACTGTATAAACCCACCGAGGGAGCTATTTATGTGGGCGGAAAGGAGATGCGCTTCTCCGGCCCCAGCGACGCGATAGCCGCTGGTATAGGCATGGTACACCAGCATTTTATGCTGGTGCCTCCGCTCACTGTTACCGAGAATATCATGCTTGGCGGCGAGACCACCCAGGGCGGCATCGTGCTTGACAAAGCGGCTGCCGAGCGGCGCATCAGGGAGCTATCCGCCAGTTATGGCCTCCAGATAGACCCTGGAACCCGAATACAGGACTTAGCCGTGGGTGCGCAGCAACGTGTCGAGATCCTCAAGGCATTTTATCGCAACGCCAGTATCCTGATTCTCGATGAGCCGACCGCCGTGCTCACACCGCAAGAAGCACGGGACATGTTTGGCATCATGCGACGACTCGCGGACGGCGGCAAGGCCATCGTCTTTATCACGCACAAACTCAAAGAGGTGCTGGCAATTGCCGACCGTATTACGGTGCTCAGGCAGGGCAAGGTCGCAGGCACGGCTGACCCGCGCACGGCCAGCGAGGCGGAACTGGCCTCCCTCATGGTGGGCCGAAGTGTGCTGCTACAAGTAGCCAAGAAGCCCGCCAGGATCGGGGAGACCGTGCTGAGGGTGGAGGAGTTGGAAGTAAAAGACAATCGCGGACAGATGGCGGTTGACCGGCTGAATATGCAGGTGCGGGCAGGCGAGATATTCGGTATAGCGGGTGTCGAGGGCAACGGGCAGACCGAACTGGTCGAAGCTCTGACGGGCCTGCGCAAAGTCCAACATGGTAGAATGACCCTTGTGGACCGTGATGTCACGCTGATGGGCACGCGAGAACTGATTGATAGCGGCCTGGCCCACGTACCAGAGGACCGGCACAAGCACGGCCTGGTGCTCACCTACTCCGTTGCCGACAACATGTGCTTGAGCACCTATGATGAAAAGCCGTTCGCCAGCGGTCCCATGCGTAACGATAACTTCATACTCGACTTCGCCCGCAAGCTGGTCAAGAAATTCGATGTGCGACCCACTTCAGTGCAAACACTCGCACGCAATCTTTCGGGGGGCAACCAGCAGAAAGCGATCCTGGCCCGCGAGCTATCCCGACAGATACGCTTCCTGGTAGCATCGCAGCCCACGAGAGGCCTCGATGTCGGTTCCATCGAGTTCATCCACAAACAAATAGTGGCTCAACGCGATGAAGGCGTGGCCGTGCTCCTGGTATCAGCTGAACTGGACGAAGTGCTGGCCCTTTCCGACACGATAGGCGTTATCTACAAAGGCAAGCTGATAGCCACCATGCCCAGGACCGACGCCACGCGCGAAAAGCTCGGTCTGCTGATGACCGGTGGAACGGTATCCGCTTAACCGTACATGCAAAGCAGTTGGTTCACCACCAACCAGGCTCAGACTTTATAATAGTAAGCGTAGGGTGCGCCCCGCGACGGGCCACTCTCTAATCCTCAAAGCGCCATGCACCCTGAAATTACCTCCCCCACCTGGGCCACAATCTGCGCGCAGTATAACGAGGCGCTCCGCTGGCTCGACTCCCTCATCAGCGACCCTCGCGGCGAGCGTTACCTCACAGCCCAAACGCAGGAGGAGATACGGAGCAGCCAGGAAGCACAAGTACCTAGACTGGCACGCTTTCTCGCCTACACAGGCAACCCACAGGAGAGCTATCACACAGTACACGTGGCAGGCACCGGAGGCAAAGGCTCAGTTGCCAATATGGTGGATGCCGTGCTCGGGGCGTCGGGTCTCAAGAGCGGCCTGCACACCAGCCCCTACCTGCAAATCCCCAACGAAAAACTCATCGCGGGCGGTGAAATGGTGTCGCCCTCCACCTTCACCGGATTGGTGGCGCAGTTGCGAACTCTATACGAATCGTACGCGCAGAGCTGGCCGGAGGACAGGCCCAAATATGGTGAGGCATGGATCGCGCTGGCTCATCTGTTCTTCCGGCAGGCGGGCATAGACTGGCTATCACTCGAAACAGGCATGGGCGGGCGCTACGATCCAACGAATGCCATCAACTCCGATCTGGCTATCATCACAAACATAGACTTCGACCATGTGCCCCGGCTAGGCACAACGCTGCCGGAGATTGCATGGCACAAAGCGGGCATCATCAAACCCGGTAAACCGGTGGTCACGGGCGAAACGAAAGCCGAAGCCTCGGGGGTAATAGAGGAAGAGGCCGCGTTCAAGGGATCGCCACTGTACAGGATAGAGAGGGACTACGGAGTAAAGAACATCAAGCATGGCACGCAGGGAATCACCGCCGACGTGTGGACGCCGTTTGGCCCCCTGGACAATCTCTCTATCAGCCTGATAGGTGAATACCAGGCGACCAACGCGGCTACGGCAATCACTGCCTGTCTCGTCCTGCGCGACAGACATGGTCTGCATATCGAGGAAGGGGCAATACGAGAGGTGATGCAGAGGCTGCGAATTGCGGGCAGGATGGAGATAATGCAGCAGGAGCCATTGGTCATCATAGACGCCGCGCACAACCCGCAAAAGATGCGTGCGGCGGCTACCACTCTGCGCCAGGACTATCTCGGCAGGCAAAAGACGCTCATCATCGGCATGCTCAAGACCAAAGACGTGGCGACATCTCTACACGAGGCGCTACCCCTTGCGAACAGGGTAATAGCTACCGAACCGCACGTCGTAGGCAAACCCTCTGTCACGGCGGCAGAGATGGCCCGCATGGTGAGTGAGATACAACCACAAGTACACGTGGAGACAGAGCCGGATGTTCAGGTTGCAATACGAAATGCGCTGGTAGCTGCGGCCAAAGACGAGTTGATTTTCGTTACCGGCTCGATCTACATGCTGGGGCAGGCGAGGGAGCTATGGTACCCCAGGGAAGAGTTGCTGCGAGAGCTTGAGGAGGGCCACCACGCTCCTGCCGGTTAGGAGCAATCTGAGTAGAAGCGTGAAGTTCTCACTTAACAGGCTCTTGTGTGATGATCTTTCTATCATAACTGTGGAATAAAACAGGCGTGGCATGCCGCGAATTTAGGCTCAGAACGCTGAATTTTACATCCTAACTGCGGAAAACGTACTAAATAGCCCGATTTCTACCTTATGCCTCTTAATAAGCCGAAACTTCGCTAAGAACTACCGAACACGGCACCAAACAGGGTGCTTACCCTTCATACCGCAAGTGCGGCTATTATGGCTCCAACCCAACGTTCCTGCATTTTGACGCAATGTAGCAAAGCGGTAGTAGCATTCGCGGCTTTGGCTGGCGGCCCACCGTCCGAGCAGTAGCGTCGAAGGCATGAGCGTGTTCAGGATCAGGTAGCAGGTAGGCGAATCAGTGATCGAGCCGCAACCTGTTAATCTGAGTTCCACCAAAAATGGTCCTTACTCACTACGGGTTACTGCCACTGATGCCGCTAAGGCCTGCTATACTGGAACGGTAGACGGAGTTCCCGCACCGTTCTCAGTTCCAACCCTTCAGTCAGCAGGAGGTCGCTATGACCAAGCCGGAGCACACTGACACGGAAACCCAACACGGCCACTACATCCAGGCCAATGGCCTCGACATCTACTACGAAGAGCATGGTCAGGGCAAGGGCAAGCCCCTGCTCTTGATCCATGGTGGTGCCTTCACCGGCCAATCGTGGCACCCGTATCTCGCGGCGTTTGCCGAACACTACCACGTGATTACGCCTGACAGCCGCGGTCATGGCCGAACCGCCAATCCAGCAGGCATGATGAGCTTTGGGTTGATGGCGGATGATATGGCGGCGCTCATGCAGGCACTGGATCTCCACAAACCACTGATCTGCGGCTACAGTGACGGGGGACAGGTTGCGCTGGAGATCGGCATGCGCTATCCCGACATGCCACAGGCCCTCGTCATCGGTGGAGCCTACATCGAACTCACCGAGGCGTCTCGTACGTGGGTGCGCTCCATACTCGGTGATGAAGTGTCGCCGGATGTTGATACCGAGCAGTTCGAGCGCGACAACACAGACTTTGCGGCGATGCTCAAGCGAATCCATGGCCCGGACAATTGAAGACGTTGTTGAAACAAATAAAGCCGATGTGGAACGCGACGTTGAACTATACCCCGGATGATTTCGCCCGAGTCCTGGCACCCACCCTGGTGCTGCTTGCCGACCGCGACGGCTTTGTCCCCGTTGAAGAAGGGGTCGAGATGTATCGCCTGCTACCCAATGCCGAACTTGCAGTGCTTCCCCGATCCGAGCATACCGACCTTATGTTCTCGCCCAGGAAAGTTGCACTCCTTCAACCCATCATATTGGACTTTCTTCGGCGGCACAGCGATGCGAGCGATGCGGTCGGTCAGACCGCGCCATCTGAGAGTACGTCCTAGTGCTCACACGCCTCCCGATCGATTGAGCATCGAATATCCAAACGCCGTCTTGGCGTTATTCTTGTCCGGTTGAGGGGGATGAAAAAAGCACCAAGGCTGCGGGGCCCGGTGCTGATAATCCGACAAAATATATTGCGCTCCTGTCTTACTCCTCGGACATCTTGATCCACCCATGCCTGAGTGCGTAGATAACCGCCTGCGTGCGGTCGTTTACGGCCAGTTTGCGCAGAATCGAGGTGATGTGATTCTTCACCGTCTGGTCGGAGATGTTGAGGATCCGCGCTATCTCTTTGTTCGAGTTGCCCCGCGCTATGCAGTCCAGGATTTCGACCTCGCGGGTGGTGAGCGGTGCGAACACCGACTCGCCTCCCTCCGACTCCGAGGAGGCAAGCTCGCGGAACTGGTTGAGCATGCGCGAAGCCACAAAGGGCCGCGACAGCACAGTGTCGTTGATAGGATAGTGACCTTCCGACACCTCACGAATTATGTCAAGCAAACGATCGGGAGAAATATCTTTAGCCGAGTATGCTGCGGCTCCCACCTTGGTCGCATTAAAAAGCTGTTCGTCATCCTCGTAGACGGTCAGGATTATCACGGCGATCTGCGGCTGGCGGCGGCGCACCACGCGGGTCACTTCGAGGCCGTTGAGGCCCGGCAGGTTGATGTCTACCAGCATAATATCGGGGGCCAGAGTCTCAGCAGACTGGATGGCGCGCTGTCCGTCGGGAGCTTCGCCCACGACTTCTACGTCTTTAGTAGATTCGAGGGTATGCCGCACACCTTGCCTGAAAAGCGGGTGGTCATCAACAATAAGAATGCGTACTTTTTCCATAAAGAACTCTCCCTCTCCTTGTTAGGAAACTTTCGGCAACACAAGAGTTATAGTCGTGCCAATCCCGCTCTTACTGTCTACCTTCAGGTTGCCACCTACCGTGGCTGCTCGCTCCCTCATGCCCACCAGACCCGAACTTGCAAGGCTTGTCATACGCGCCGCTTTTGGGTCGAATCCCTTGCCGTCGTCCGATATCGTCAGGGTAAGCGGTCCGCCAGGCCTCTGCAACACATTAATATCTACTTTGCTGGCCTCAGCGTGCTTGTGTATATTTTGCAGGGATTCCTGGATTATACGAAATACCACCAACTCCTGGTTGGGCGACAGTGTCATGCTCTCGGGCAGGTTAATCTCTACGGGCACGTTGAACTGTTCGCTGTAGTCTCGTGTGTACTGGCGCAGAGTGGGTATCAGGCCTATCTCTGTGAGCGATGCCGGGCGCAGGTTGAAAATAAAACGCCTCACATCGTTGAGGCTCTCCTGCAAGGCCGTTCGCACTCGCGCCAGTTCGGCCTGTACATCCTTCGGCGAATGGATATACATCTGCTCAACAAGGGCCAGTCGCATCACCGTGTTGGCGAGCACCTGCGCAGGGCCATCGTGGATCTCGCGGGCAAGGCGGGCACGCTCGGCCTCCTGCCCCATCACCATTTGCGCCCACATCACCTGCTCGCCGGTGCTGGGGTGCAATGCCTTCGTAGGCTCGGCCTCGACTTCTTGGCCGTCACCATCGTTCGATGAGAGCACCCATGCGCATGCTCCATCTATCTGCAACACCAACCACGAAAGGCGGTTAGATAACTGGTCAAGTTCAGAGTTTATCCTGCCGAGATCGGCTTTGCGGCCCAGCAGATTGCTTTCCTGGGTCTCAATGGCATGCAACTGCCCGTCGGTGAGAGGACTCGTCACGGTAGAAGGACTCCCAGGATTGGCGTTTATGGAGTGGAGACGATACTGTATCTCATCCAGGAAATGTGTGAGATGCTGCCTCTCGACTGTGGCCTCATGCAGGCGTTGCTGGGTTTCGGTCTCGATAGCACGCAGTCGGGCGACCGTATCGTCGATAGCGGCCCCAACGCTCCTGCGCAGGTTCTCGACCTCTCTGTCGGTAATGCCTTCGTCCGGCATATAAGCTGCCCT
>JBBSIK010000091.1:0-8869 GCA_038232115.1 Chloroflexia bacterium | reverse complement strand
TGCAGGGGCGAAGCCCATGACGGGCGGGTGCCCATCAATGATGGGCGGCGGGTGTCCCCACCTCTATCTCTTCTTCGTATCCTCCCCTCCCACGAATGAGAGGGCATGAGCGAAGCGGGGGCGGTGTGTCTTGGGCAGGCACTCTGCTGATTTGCTACACCCCTATTCTGAACAGTTACTGCAACTGGTTATTACCCAGGGCTGGCGCAATGTCGGTTCGCAGTGAGACATGTCGCCTGTGCATCAGCCCTATCACCGGGTCAGACCGGCTTGCCCCATCATCGCCCTTCTGTTATAAAGATAGGCAGCCCACGCAGCAGGGCTAATTTTGCTTGTGGACCGCAAAGAAGTAGGTTCTGCATGACAGCACACGGCCATAGCGATAGGCAAGCGCAGCCAAACGATATACAGGTCCACAGAAGCGAACGCTTCGATATCCCAGATATGCGCATCCTCCCTATCGAGGCACTGGTGCTACACGAACACGCTGACAGCAAGCGAGTAGCCCGCTTGGAGGCGCGGCTGCGGCAGGATGGCTTCCTCAAAAGCCCACCCGTTGTCGCAACGATTCCCGGAATCGAGCGTTACGTCGTGCTGGATGGCGCCAACCGCACAAGCGCATTACAGGCAATAGGCAGCCCACACGTGCTGGTGCAGGTCGTGGATTATAAATCCGATGAGGTGCAACTCTACACCTGGTACCACCTCATCACGGGGCGCACACCGGCTAACTTTCTGGCGGGCATCAGGCGCGTCAAGGGCCTAGTGCTGCAAGAGGCACCTATCGAGGTTGCTCGGGAGGCGCTGGCGGTGCGGGCCATACTCGCCTATATCGTGATGCCTGCGGAGAACGGGCGCTCGGCAGTGTATCTAATAGACGGCAAACGGGGCACAGAGCACCACGGCCCGGAAAGCTCCACTGCCCTGCTGAATGCCACCGTAGATACCTACAAGAGCGATCCCCACGTAGCCATCCACCGCGTCAACACCGATGACCTTCCAGAATTGATAGAATACTACGACAACGTTAGCGGCCTGGTAGTCTTCCCACCCTACACCCCGGACGACATTCTCAGGCTGGCAGAGGCCGGCACGAAAGTACCCACAGGCATCACCCGCCACATCATCAGTCCCCGCGCCCTCCGTGTCAACATACCTATTGCTCTGCTAACCGGCAGCCAATCCCTCGAGGAAAAGACCGCCTGGTGGCACGAGCAGCTGAAGCGCAAACTCGCCGGCAACGAAATCAGGCTGTACCAGGAGTCGACATATCTGTTTGATGAATAGGCGATGGACCGAGGACTGAGGACTGCGTGATTAGAGAAGAACACTTCTTAATCTTTGTGTGTTCTTCGCGTATGCGCGGCTTCCTCTACTATATCGCCCCGATGGGGTATAATAGAACAGTACGGCATTAGCAAAGGAGCGATATATTATGGCAGACACTGATATTAGAGCGGACGCAACACAACCTGTGGGAGCACCTGCGTCGGGCGTGACTGAAGACGATGTGCGTGAGACGATACGCAACGAGGTATACGACCCAGAATTGGGCCTGAACATAGTTGACCTGGGCCTCATATATGACATCACGGTTGCAGGCAACAAGGCAGACCTCACTATGACGCTCACCAGCCCCGGCTGTCCGGTCGGCCCAGAGCTTATCACCAACGTGCGGAGGTCGCTCTCACGCTATGAGGACCTGGAGGAAGTAGACGTTCACCTGGTGTTCTCGCCTCCCTGGCACCCTTCCATGATGAGCGAGGAAGCCAAAGACGAACTCGGCTACTTCGGGTAATTCACGCACCGGCAGATTAGCATGCAACAAAAAGAGCGACCGTGTGGCCGCTCTTTTTGTTGCCGTTTATCCAACTTAGCTTACACGCACTTGCCTCGTATGGTAGCCGTTTGCGCCATCGGGATAGGTATCCGCCACTTCTGCCGTCTGTAACGCGCCCGTGCCGTCGGTGGCCCGCACCTGCAGGGTGTAGCTGCCCGGCGTCGGATTCCAGGGATACGTCCACAATACCCACGTGTACTTGCCGGGAACGATGCGTATTTGCGCCTCTTTCCAGGTCTTGCCGCCGTCGGTGGTCACTTCGACCTTCTTGATGCCTCTGTTGCCCGCAAATGCCACGCCACCCACGTACACCGGCTTGGCGGGTATGTTGCCCGAGCCCGGGTTGTCTATACGCGACAAAGTGTTGTAGTGCGCCACATCGTTCCAGCCCTGGCTTTCCCAGTAGCCCTTATAGTCATTGTTTACAAGCTCGACCTCGGTAATCCACTTGCAGTTCTTCATGCCGTAGATATTGGGCACCAGCAGACGGGCAGGAAAGCCGTGCTTGGTGGTCAGCATTTGTCCGTTCATTTGGTATGCCAGTAAGCAATCGTTTTTCAGTGCTACGTCCATCGGGAAGCTATCGGAATACCCATCGGCTCCGCGCACTATTACGTCCACCACACCACTCTTCGGCTTGGCCTTGTTGAGCAGATCGGCGAAACTGACACCCTTCCAGGTGGCGTTGCCTACGAGCGTGCCGCCAACAGGGTTGCTGATACAAGCCAGTGTCTCCACACGCTCTGACGAAGGCATCGCCTGCAAATCCTTCAGCGTGATAGAGTACGGATTGTCCACAAGTCCCTTGAATGCCAGGTTCCAGCTACTGCCGTCCACCACAGGGTCTATAAAGTTCTTCGTGGTGATGTAGAAGCTCTCGGTGGGAGTGGTGGCGGGCACCAGCACTGCCTTGACGTTCTCGAAGCCCGCGGGCACGGGAGGTGTAGGCGGCACTTCATCCATTGTGGGCGTTGGCTTCATCTCGACATTGTGATTGCCATCGGCCACATCTGTGGGGCCACCACTCGCCACTTTCGTAGAGTTGTTGGCAGTGACATCGGTGGGCTGTGCGCCTGTAGTGGGTTTCGCCTGGGCCACACCTGCGGGGGTGGAACTCACGTTGGAGCCGGCAACCGAGGTTGGCTGGGGCGCGTTGAGGTCTATCTCAACGGGGCCAGCATTGACAGGGGGTTGCAGAGCGCCCTTGATAACAGTCCATAGTACGCCGCCGCCCGCCAGAGCCAGCACGCCACCACCTAGCGCCCGCGTAAAGTCGCGCCGTGGCATTGGGCTACCCGCTGTTTCCATAGCGGCCTCACCGCCCACGACTACAGTGCGAGGCCACGGCAGAAGAGCCGCCAGAGCCAGCCCGAACACGGCAGTCAGCAGGAACATATTGATTGGAACAGCGATGCCAATAGGAGCCAGCGCGTTTCCGTATAGGGATTGGGCTATTTCGGGGGGAGCCGTCACCTGTAGAGCTGTCGAACCGAAGAAGCCCTGGTTGACGAGCGGGAGAAAGACCGCGTTAAGCAGCAAGCCAAACAGGAGGCCATATGCCAGCCCTGAGACGTAGCGTGGGAGCCTGAAACCCACCAGCTTGAGCCACAAATGGGTAAAGCCGAGTCCTAGCAGGCCGCCCAGAAGCAGCGTGCCCTCGACGATACTAACGAGCAGGAGGGCCTTACCGCCCACGCCCAGGTTATTGATGAAGAACGACTCTATCTTACCGCCCGTGAGCCGGATAAGACTCTCCTCCATCAACTCCGGGATAGAAGTCGTGTTGGTCGTCAGGCGCAATATCGCCATAAGCACCATCATGACTATAGACGCGCCTACGCCCGCGCCAAACCCCTTGTGAATAGCTGCTTTACTTATAGATCGAATAGGTCGAGCCATATATTTCTGCCTCTTCGGAAGTGGAAAGTTCCAAGTAATTGCTAGTTGCCGGTGATTAGCACTTTCCACTTTTAACTTTGAACTCGGATAATTGCTGCTTTCATTATATTAACGTTTTGCGGATAAAACTAGATTAGCCTCTAAAAGAGTAAGGATATTGTAAGGAATAGAAGGGCCGCAGCCCGCAAGCCGTCCTGTGTGTCCTATGCTCCCGCGCCAAACTCGGAGCCATGAGCAGATGTCCTATTCTTCTGTGCCCGCCGCATGTGCGAGGGCGAACATGAACGAACCTCGGCACGCCAATTGCCCATCTACTGTGGCCTCGCCTGTACCCTGGCCTATGGGGCCGCGCACCCGTGTCATCGTCACTTCGATGCGCAGCGTATCGCCTGGCACCACCTGTCTCTTGAAGCGCACCTCATCAACGCCTGCGAAGAAAGCCAGCTTGCCCTTGTTTTCGGGCATACCAAGCACAGCTAACGCGCCCACCTGCGCGATAGCCTCTATAATCAGCACGCCCGGCATGACGGGGTAGCCCGGAAAGTGGCCCATGAAGAAAGGCTCGTTGGCCGTCACATTCTTGATGCCCACGGCGCGCTTGCCATACTCAATCTCGATAATCTTGTCCACTAGCAGGAAAGGATAGCGATGGGGCAGTATCTTCTGTATCTCCACGCTACTGAGCGTGGTTGGCTGGGCGTTCTCCGGCTGGTCAGACATGCGCATGTTTCTCCTAAGCAAAGATTGATGTAGATTACTCGCTGGCGTGGAGGTTGTCAACAGTAGCGCGGGCGATGAGCAGGCGACGAGCAGTGAGGGCGAGGCACGCTGTGAGCCAGAAGAGAGCCACCATGTGCGGGAACTCGATGTTGAAGTAGAAGTGGTCGAGCATACCGACTGAGATAAGTGCTCCTGCCATGGCAGAGGTGCCGCCGAGCAAGGTGGAATCCAGCACAGACCAGGCTGCCTCGTCTGCGTCTCCGGGGAAAGGAGCCAGCCTACGCGAGGCTAAAACGGCTGGCAAAGTGTGTACGAAAAAGACGATCATCGCTAACACAAACACGAATAGGCTCACAAGTCCGGCGCGCTCGGCGATGGTGAGGTAGAGGCTGGACACGCCCGCGCTTAGATCAAGTTCACCAGCAGTGCCGAAGCCCACGCCGAACGCCGGGTAGCGCCCGATTATCTCCAGTGCGTTGCGATACTCGTCCAGGCGCTGGAGGCTTGCCGGATCCTGGAACCGTAGCCCGGCTGCGATACGCGCAAAATAGCCACTGCCCGCGCCTGCTGCCAGTGCCATCGCCCCAATTACAATGCCCCAGCCCCACAACCGCCTGTACCGCAGCGTAGCCACGAACACCGCGCCAACCAGGATGCCGCCCAGAGCGGAACGAGATTGTGTCAGCCCTATAGCCGCCACCTCAAGCAGGAACATGGCGCTTAGTAGCCAGCGAGGCAGCACGGGCTTGCGGGCAAGCAGTTGCACACCGGTAAGCATCGCTACTATCATCAGCAGCCCACCAAACGAATTCGGATCCACCTGTGTGCCTACAGCACGCTCACCCAGCACCGGATCGTCTTCGACATAGCGCAGCACTCGCGTTGTTGGGTAGCCGACCACGCTCAGGCGAGTAAGCAGGCTCGTCGCAATTGCGTCGGGCAGCCGCCAGATCACTATGCCGAGGGCCGCTGCCATACCGCCTGTGGCAAGCAGCGCACGCATAACGGTTGCCAGCATCTTTGTGTCTCGTATTGTGCTGCCCGCCGCGAAGAACAGGCAAACCGAAAGCACGAGCTTGATGTAGTTATGTATTACAGTGCTCGAACTGTCGCGGGCAAGGCCGAGGAGAAAAGCAAATAAGGTGCTAGACAGGAACAGCACTATCCACCCATCAAGCGGGGTGCGGGCTAGCCCAACACCCTCGCCACCCATGAGGACAGTCAAAAGCCAGGATATGAAGAGGAACAGCAGCCCCATCTCCAGCAAAGTAGGTGTGAAGAAAGCGAGATGTACCGGCAGCACGGCAAACGGCAGCAGCATGATCGTGCCCGCCACCAGCGCCATATCCGACATAGGACTCGTCGCCAGCCAGGGAAGCGCCACCAGAGCCACCAACGCCACAAAAGGCACGACAGGATTGCCTGCCGCGATAGCCAGCCCGCCGAACGCGCCGATACCTGCGGCAAGCAATACCAGCGCCATATTACGCAATGCTAAATTGTCCTGTACTCGTGTTTGCAGACCGGCTAACATAAAAGGTCTTTGATGTCTCGGCGTCTCGGCGTTTCCGTTCTCTCTGGGCTGTCCTTCTTAGGTCGAAACCTTGCGAAGGCTTCTGTACAAAGATCCCTCTAAATCCACTTGCGCCACTTAAAGAAGGCAAGCATGGCGATAATCACCACCAGCATGCCACCCATGATTATCTCGAAAGCGAATGGTTGGTCTGCGGCGGGCAGGCTGTTCACGTTCATGCCGTAGATACCGGAGATAAGCGTCAAGGGCAGCAGTATGACCGAGATTATGGTGAGCACCTTGATGATCTCATTGATTCGGTTGTTCGTGAGTGAGCCAATAGTATCGCTCAAACCCTCGATAACCTCTTTATAGTCCTCGAGTTGGTCCCATATCTTGTTCAGGTGGTCATGGATGTCACCGAAATACTCTTCCATGTCCTCTTCCTCAAGGAACGGGCGGTGTTTGCGTTCGAGGCTGCCGACCACCGGCATAAGAGGCTTGATCGTGCGGCGAAAGGAAATTATGTCGCGGCGCACTATAGAGATCTCAAATACCGTCTGCCGCACCTTCTCCTCGAATATCTCGTCCTCGACCTGCTCGATGTTGCTGTCTATCTTGTTGAGGATGGGGAAGCAGTAGTCCACCAATTTATCTATGATTTGGTACAGCAGATAACCCACCGAGCGACCCATGATCTTTTCGCGCTGGCTCATATCCTCGGCACACTGGTTGAAGAAGCGAATTAAAGGCTTGAGATTGCCCTGGTGCGCCGTGATGACATAGTCGGGGCCGATGAAAATATCTACTTCGCTCGGGCTGGTGACGCGCACCAGCCGCGAGTAGACCGGAAAGTGCATCACGATGAAGGTGTAATCATCGGCGTCGTCTATTTTGGGGCGCTGTATCTTGGAGAGGGTGTCGTCCAGGTGCAGTGGGTGGAAGTTGTAGTTGCGCCGCAGCCAGTCTATCTCGGCCTCCCCCGGATGCACGATATCTACCCAGGTGATACCGTTATGGACAATAGAGCGCACATTAAGAGCGCGTGGAGCGGGAGATGCAGGCGCGATACCCCGTGGGCGCGTCCGCATGTCGGAAGGAGCAGGCACCGTGACCACGGGCTGTAGCGCGCCAGGGGCAGTTTCCGGCGCGGTGGGTGCGGTGGGTGCGGTGGGTAAGATAGACGCTGAGACCACGTCTGTTGGTTGTGCGTTTATACCCGTTCGTGGCTGCATGGCGCTACCTCCTACTCTACTAATGGCTCTACTCAATTATAGAGCCGAGAATAGCCAATAGCAAGGCTGCGTCTCTACGTAAGTGTTCAGAATAGGGGTAGGGCAAATCAGCAGATTGCTAGACCAAGCCCCACCCTCGACCCCCCACTCATGTGGGAAGGGAGAATAAAAAGAAGAGGTGCAGGTGGGGGACACCCCCACACCCACGGCATGGGAGTACCCCTGCACCCCTGTTCTGAACACTTACGTCTCTACCCTGCCACGAGATTAATTTCCATCAGGCGGGAGAGGAGCGCGGCTTTTTCCTGGGGTATAGAGCCGAGGGCCGCTTGCAAGGTGGCGGTGTCATGGCCGCGAGAGCGCAGCGCATGGAGGATGCGGTGGGTGAGCGAAGTGTTGTTCTTCAGGCCGCTGTCCGCCAGCAGATATTCGAGCGGCACCACGGCAACATCTGTGCCCTCAAACGGCACTCGCTGAGCACAGGCGCGCACCGCATGGCTTGTCGGGTCAGGCCTACGGCTCTTGACATAGGACACCTGCACGGTCGCGCCGCTTATATGCCAGCGGCCAAGCCATGTAGCCTTACCGCCTACGCTCCACGCCACTACTCGCTGGTGAATGTTCGATCCCCAGAAATCGGAAGGAGCCGCGTTGCCACCGGGCCTGTAAACCAACGTGGCTGCGTTTGGCCCAACCTCGTATGGCTTCATTAGCTGGGCGAAATAAATAACCGCGTACTGGGACATGGCGCGGAACTCGATCACGCCCGGATCAATGTTCACGCCCTGCACGGCCATAGAGGTCTCACCGGCGAGCAGCCAGGGTACAGGGTTGCGAGTGGTGGGATCGTACACACGAGGAAGGGTCTGCCGCAAAGCCTCAGCCCAGCGGCCATTTCGCATAACACACATAATCAATCTCTCCTATCTACTCTCTAGCTCTCAAAATCTCTTGAAACATCTCTGGGGGTTCCCAATTCTATACCCTCGATTTCGGACCTGGTCAGGCCTCCAACTAATCCAAAACCCAAAATCGCACTAACGGCTGACAGCTAACACTTCTTCGTTCCAGAACTCGAAGGGCCACTTGTCCGGCGCTTCCATCACACCATCCAACGTCAAGAACTCTGATACGATTACTCTTCTCATGTTAGCTCTCCTCTTGTTATTACGAGGTCCTCGGTGGGGTGCCGTTCTATTGGGTGAAGAACTCCACCAACACAGGAGCTATGGCCTCCGGGTCTAATTGATGCGTCTGACCTTCCAGGGTACGGTACTGTGCGCCAGGGATAGCGCTTTCAAGTGCTTGCACGGCGTTGCGCGCCCATGCAGGACTCGCCCCACCATCCATGACGAGCGTGGGCACATGGACGGAAGCGGCCCGTTCGGTCGGCAATGAGGAATCTCCCATGATGGTGCCGTCATAGACCAGGGTGGGCGCCACAGCTTCGAGCGCCGGCCACATTGGTGAGTGTTGCATTGGAGCAAAGGCTTCGGCAGGCATACCTACCGCCTTCACCATGAAGAGTTCAAGAGCATCGCCTCGGCGATCTGATGCTATTGCCTCGGTGAGCTGCGCCATGTAATCCTCCGGCGGCTTAGGACGACGAGTGTCATCAACCGTGAACGGTGGCTCGTACAATGCCAATTTCGTGATGGCGAG
>JBBSIK010000090.1:0-8918 GCA_038232115.1 Chloroflexia bacterium | reverse complement strand
TCACCTTGTGCCCGCTGGCTTCTACCGTTTGGTGCAGGTCGGCCACCCGCCCCGGCTCGACAGGGATGGTCAGGTCGAATAGGAACGGCCCCGGTGCAATTACCTCCTGGTACTTGTCGCCGCCCAGCCCCTCATACGCCGAGAGCATGCCGATGCGGAGTTGGGCGCTTAGCTCCTTCGGGAAGTCTGTGCCCGGACTGCCTATTCCGGTGCCCTCGTAGTCCAGCAGGTACGAAGCAGCGCCGTCCTGAACACCACCTTGCTCGCCACCCATCCCGCCGCTGAATTCCTTTCCCCTCTTGTCCGTAAGCACGGGAGAGGTTCCAAGCCCCTTCTGCGGGTCGTAGCCATAATACTCGCCCCAGGGCATTATGCTATTGAAGGTGCGCCCCTTCGGCCCGCTGACAGTGAGACCTATCACGATGTGGTTGGGATCGGCGTACACCCGCCTGACAGCTACCGTGAAGCCATTTACAGTTTGGGAGATGTTCACCTGGCGGCCCAGGTCTCCGGATATGATGGCCCCCGTGCCGGTGTGTGCCTGAAAGAGGCGCTCAAGGGCCGGAAACGCCGTGTAGCCCGCACCCATCAGGCATAGCACAGCCGCGAGCAAGGCTAAGGCTCTTACCGGGCGACGGCCAGATCGAGCAGGCTGCCCTGTCGCCCGTGTTGCCCAGCGCGCCCGGCCAAACCACGGTATCCTGGATACCCAGCGGTTCAGCAAAGAGGCTGGGCGCTGCGAAGCCTGAGTCTGTTGCGTGCTGGAGCTCATAGCCTGCCTTATCGAGGCCGAGAGGTGAATCGGGGGCTGAACCGGCGTGCAAGCAGCATCCAAATCTCGGACCAGACTCACCAACCTGGCGTCCGGGTTCCCTGCCAGCAAATCCGGGTATTCCCCGTGTAGATATTGCTCATTCTGCTCATTCTGCTCATGTTTAGTCTTCATCGTATTGCTCCTTCAACATGTGTAAGGTGCGCGTAAGCTGCTTTTGGACGGCTGCCTCACTTTTGCCGACCACCAGGGCGATCTCCCACGCCGTCAGACGGGATACAAAGCGCAGCACCACCAGTTCGCGCTTATCCGCGTCAAGCCCAAGCAAAAGAGTGCGTAGGCGTGCGCGGGCTTCCTTCTGGAGCGCCACAACTTCAGGCTCCTCCGCGCCGGTAGCAGCCGGTTGGAGAGCTTCGGGCAGCAGGTCCAGATCAACTGCCCTCTTCCCACTGCGGCGGTGGGCGGCTACAACCAAGTTGCGGGCTATGCGAAACAGCCACACCTCCACCGGCACGCCTCGCTCGGTGTAGCTGGGGAAGGCGTGCAGCGCCTGCATGAACGTCTGCTGGGTAAGGTCGGCTGCGTCCTCGTCGCTCTGTGTACGGCTCCGCAGGTAGTTGTAGACTTTGGACAGATGGCGCTCGTACAGCTCGCTGAAAGCTTTAGCCGCAGGCTCGGTCATTGCAGGGGGCGAATGGACCTCAGTCTCGGCCGGGGCGCCACGCGCCTCACCGGGCTGCATACTGCTGCCGTGTTCTAACCCACATTCCCTGGACGCTGCATTTGCTCTGCTCATGTAGTTGCTTCCCGGTTTGGATTGCATCCTTATACCCTGCTTTATACTCTGCTTTGCTACTTGGTGAGGTCCCTCTACTAATAAGAACGCGCGGGCAGCGAAAAGCGGACATGAGAAGGGGGAGCATGAGGTTACGAGCTAACATCTTACAATTTACAGCACATAGAGTGCGAACCTTTTGTTTGGCTGCCTCGTAATAGGGTAGCTATATAAGGGCGTATCAGGTTATAGGACTTATGCGACTGCACGGGCAGTGGCCCTGCTGCCTCACGGACCAGTACGCCGGAGCGAGATGCACGGGAAGGATGCAATTGGAGACAGAGGGCGATGAAGGGCTGATGTCAAGGGTGATAGCGGGGGAGCGGTCCCCTCTAACCACGCTCGTGGAGCGTCACCATGGCCCCTTGATCGGCTACCTCTACCGCATGGTTGGCGGCGACCGTGCGCTCGCTGAAGACCTGACGCAAGAGACGTTCATTCGCTTGATCACGTCAAAGAGCTACATCTCTACCCGGCCCTTCAAGCCCTGGCTGTATGCCATCGCAACTAACCTGGCCCGCGACCACTTCAAGGCTGCCGCCACCCGCTACTCCGGCGATCAGCATGGCGAGTACAGCAATGAAGAAGCGATCAGCGAACTGGCGGGACCGGAAGAAAGGGCATTGTCTGCCGAGAGGCACGCGGATGTAGTAAGTGCCATCGGGCGGCTTGCCACTGAGTACAGGGCGGCGCTGCTGCTACGCTTCTATGGCGAGCTGAGTCTGCAAGAGATCGCTCTGTCCCTCGATGTGCCGCTGGGCACCGTCAAGTCCCGACTGTCGGTTGGTTGCCGCCGCTTGCGCGAACTGCTTGCACTCACCGATCAGGAATACGAGGGGGCTGCGGCTGAGAAGATTATGCGGGGTGTAAAGGAATAGAGAGGTAGAGAGGTAGAGTAATGGATGAGAAACAACCATCAGAAGCAGTGCCCTCGTCACAAGCGCCAGAACTAAGATCAGGGCGCTCGCCACTCCATAACGGGAGACTACTGGAAGATATGTTGAGGGAGCAGGGTGAGGACGAACGGAGCATAGAGGCCCTGGTTCCTGTACTGGAGCGCCTGAGCGAATGGCAGGCGCCTGTACCCAGCGAGGCTGACACTCAGAGGCTTCTTTCGGTGCTGTTGCCCCTGTTACCTGTCGTGCCCATGGTGCCTCAGCCCGTAGCTACACCTGAGTTAGTGGTCACCACATCATCAGTCACACCCGTGCGAGAAGTAAGCGAGGTACGGGCTGCGCTGCGTGACCGGCTGGTGAGGCCCCGTTCCAGGCTCAGGTGGTTCTTTGAGCTGGCTCTTCTACAGGGCATGATGGTGCGCCCCTCGTTCTGGCTGGCAAGTGCTTTCATTACTGTGCTAGGTATGCTGGCGGTGGTGTTCAGCCTTCCTGCTCATAGTGTGTTTGTGCTGCGCTTGCTTGGCCCATTGCTCGCCGCACTGGGGGTAAGCGCCGCTTTCCGCAGCGTTCGGCTGAACATGCTGGAGATAGAGCTATCCTGTCCGATCTCACCTCTGCGCCTGACACTGGTGCGCCTGACACTGGTGCTTGGCTATGATGTAGCTCTCGGCCTCCTGGTGAGTCTCACACTTGTCTTGGTAAACGCGCAAGCAGCAAGCTTGGGCCTGCTTGGCCTGGTGACGGTGAGACACTGGCTTGCGCCTCTGCTGTTGGTAGCGGGGCTTGCCCTCATACTCAGCCTGCGCTTACCCGTCGAGACGGCAGCAGCGTTGGCCTACACGGGGTGGCTGGCAGTACTTGTCCCAACACTGACCGAAGGCATGGAACAGACGCAGGGCTTCTTCACCTCTTTAATCGGGGGCGGAGAAGTGGCTATAGGAATTGCCGGGACGCTATTAGTGGTGGTGGCGCTATCTCGGATACGCACCTCGCTATCTCTCCTGCTGCCGCGCGGTTGACTTACCGTCACTACTCCTGGCGCGCCACCTGACTCTATGTCTCTGTGCCAACACAATGGCGCAGCGCGCGAACCTTTTACCATCTGATGTCGTAAAGGGGCTGATGAAGGATAGGGGTGCAGTTACAACCAGACAACGCCTCCAATCTGTCGGAGGACACACAAAGGCGAGGGGGAAAGCGATGAACACCGCTACAACAATTCAGCCGGACATAATTGATAAAGGCAACAAAGCCGCAGATATACGGCACCCAAACCCGTTGTTGAGCGTTGCGGGTTGGGAGTTGAGACGCATGTACGCGAGTCGTGCCGGTTGGGTTATGGCCGGCCTGGTGCTTCTGCTGTTTGCTCTGTTAGTCCTCTCGCAGCAAAGGGCACACGATCTCACCTTCGGGTGGGGAGGTGGGAGCGGAGCCGGCTATGATCCGAATAACATGATACACATAGCAATCACCGGGACCAGCGGCTGGGGCATGATCCAAACAATGCCCAGGCTTCTGCTGCTGGTACTCGGCCTGTTCATACCCTTCGTTTTGGCAGACCTCGTTGCCCGCGACCTCAAGAGCCGCACCCACGGAGTCATCATGTCGGCTCCCGTCCCTACATGGGCTTACGTGTGGGGCCGCTATCTGGCCGGACTCATGCTGTGCCTGGCGTTAGCCCTTTTGATGCTGCCGGCAACAGTGGTGGTGGGTATGCTGTTCCAGGCGGTAAGCGGAGGTCCACCGCCCAGCGTTTCGGCTATCGTGCTTATCTGGGCAGTGGCTGTGCTGCCCGCGACAGTGCTTCTCAGTGGGGTGAGCTTCGCACTTGGCACTTTGCTGCCGCGACACGTCAACTTCGTGAAAATAGCTGTGCTCACCGGCTGGTTCCTATCCTCCCTGACCATCTTGTTCACGGGCGGCGGGGCTGCGGGCCAGGAGAGCAAGTATATGAGCTGGGATCCAACCGCCACCGCTATGTCGCTGGACGTGGAATCCGAATATAACAGGCGGTTCGGCGATATGCTCGACTTTCAGGGCGCAACGCAGCCAGTTGCAGAGGCGGTCAGACAACATGCGGCCCTGGTAGCACGCCAGGTAGAGGGGGAGACACCTGACCTGTGGCCCTGGGCGCTGCCGCGATTGGAGTATGCGGGGCTGGGCATACTCGCTGTGTTATTGGCGGCTGTGCGCTTCCGCAGGTTTCGTAATCTATAGCGAGCAACACGCCGAACGGTGAGGGGAGATTTCAGTGGCTACTCAAACGGAATTTAATCAGGCTAAGAACGAAGCGCCCGAAGTGACGGCAAGTTATGATGCCAGTCCCCACCCGCTCAGGGTCGTGGCGGGCTGGGAGTTGTGGCGAATAGCGTCCAGTCGCTCCAGCTGGATAGCTGCCTCGGTCGTGTTCATATTTGTGCTGCTGATCACGTGGACATTCAAAGAGATAGCGATCATGGGGATTATGGCCCCTCAGGAGGAGCGAATCAGCGTGCATGGCAGCAGCGCCTGGGGCATGGCCTTCACGATCCCGCTGGTACTACTGGTGTTCGGCCTTGCGATCCCCTTCCTATCGGCTGAGGGGGTGGCGCGGGACTTCAAGCAGAGGACACATGAGGTACTCATGTCTACTCCCATGCCGACCTGGGCTTACGTATGGGGCCGCTACATGGCAACGCTGGCGGTGTGCCTGGCGCTTGCTGTATTGATGCTGTCGGTGATGCTCCTGGCAGGGGTGGCGCTCTGGGCGGCTATGGGTGAGCCTTTTCCAAATGTAGGCGGGACGCTCGCGCTGTGGGCGGTAGCTGTGCTGCCTGCCACACTGCTCGTCAGTGGAATTAGCTTCGCACTCGGCACGTTGCTCCCTCGATACTCCAATTTCGTGAAGGTGTTTATTGTGGTAGCCTGGTTCCTTGCCTCCTATCAGGGCTTGCCGGCAAGAGGCGGCGATCCCACAAGCGCCTACTGGGACCCCACGAGCAGAGCGCTGGTCAGCACGCTGGACGCGCCCTACCGGCAGGCGTTGTTCAAGGGCATATACGTCGCGCCAACACGGTCCAGCTCCGCGAGTGGACAACAAGTAATAATGGTGCCCGCGACGCAACTTACACCCGCTGAACAGGTCCAGAAGCTACGGGAGCGCATGTTCAGCGTTGAGCAGGTGATGCCCGACCTGTGGCCGTGGGTTGGTCCGCATGTTGTGCTATGCAGTATCGGGTTGGTTGTCGTAGGGTTCGCGGCTGTGCGCTTCAGACGCTTCGAGAGTCTCCTCTAGGGTACTGCCAATACTGTCGGTTCAGAATAAGGAGCTAAACATCATGGAACTGGTAGTTGAAGAACTCGGCAAGCAGTATGGCACTGTGTGGGCGCTGCGTGATGTATCGTTGCGCTGCGGTCCCGGCATGGTGGGGCTGGTGGGGCCGAACGGCGCGGGCAAAACCACGCTGATGAGGATAATAGCCACGCTCCTGGAGCAGACCGAGGGGCATGCAACCTGGAACGGGCATGACACACGTAAGGATGGCGAAGCGGTGCGTCAGACGCTTGGTTATCTTCCCCAGGACTTCGGTCTGTACCCTGAGTTGAGCGCCAGGCAGTTCCTACGCTATATCGCCGCTATGAAAGGCCTACCGGCAGAGCTAGCCGGACGACGGGTAGACGAGTTGATCGAGGTGGTAAACCTGGAGCGCGACGCCAACCGTAAGCTGGGAGGCTACAGCGGGGGCATGAAACAGCGGGTCGGGATTGCCCAAGCACTGCTCAACGATCCTGAGCTACTGATCGTAGACGAGCCGACTGCGGGTCTGGACCCGGAGGAGAGGGTGCGCTTCCGTACCCTGTTGAGCAGCCTCACCACGGACCGCCTGGTCCTCCTCTCTACCCACATCATCACCGATGTTGAGGCGGCGGCCACCAGGCTGGTATTGCTCAGAGAAGGGCATGTGAGGAGCGACACCACGCCCGAGGCCCTCCTGAGGGAAGCCACGGGGCACGTGTGGGTGGTTACGGCGGACCAGAGCGCCGCACAACAACTCCAGAGTGCGCACCGGGTCAGCGGGTTGGTTAACTCAGGCAGGGGCATAACGCTGCGTTTGCTCTCCCCGGTGCGCCCACACGAAGACGCAATGCCTGTAGAGCCTAGTCTGGAGGACGCCTACCTGCTCAAGATGGGAACTGCGGCTGAGGTGCTACAGTAGGGTGCCGAAGATCACCCTCGCCAAGCTGTGGCGAGCTTCACCTCTGTTCAACTGAATGAGGATCCGCCGCCGGTAGGTCTCGTCGTCCAAGTAAGCCGGCAAATACAGCGTCTTAGCCACACGTCCCACCTCACCGATAGCCCAAGCCGGCGTAGACGGCCTGCTGCTAAAGTGCAAGGAGCGGAGTAGCTCTGAGGCTCTGACTGTTCCCATCTTCAGCGAACCGGCTACTCGTAACAGATCGTCCCAGTTGTTGGCTATCAGTTTCGTGTTTATCCGATGCCGCGCCACTCCGTTCAACGCTCCGTATATCAACGCCCATGATGGTCAAAGGCGCAAGGTCTATGGGTTCGCTGCTATCCTTGGCTACTCTCGAATGTGCTTCGTGGTGTTCACCAAGCGGTGCGACACTCCTACTCTCATCAGGTGCATCATGGCTGCCGGCGACTACTTCGGCGGACTTCCACACGCAATCCTTGCAGACAGGATGAAGAGCGTGCTGGTGGACACGGACGGTAACACTCCTCAGTGGAACTCACAGTTCGCTGACTTCCTCTCCGCACTGGGTGTTGTGCCTCGCGTGTGCAAGCCGTACACGCCACAGACCAAGGGTAAGATCGAGCGCTCAATCGGCATCGTCAAGCAGAGCTTCTGGCCTGGTGTCTCCTTCACCGACACCAGTGATCTAAACTCCCAAGCACGAGTAGTCATGCGCGCCTCAACAGCCAGGTGCACATGACTACTCGTGCTCGCCCCCTGGACGGAAGTGGCAGAAGTGAGAGCAGCTCATGGCGGTCTGGGTATCCATCGAGTATCCTTGTGGGAGAATGAATGGAAGTGTCAGAACTCAGAGCACGACCGTGGAAATCGGCCCAAATGCGAGCAGATTCACGCTTGCGAGGTCGCTGGAAACTGACCGTTTAAGGCCTCGTGTCCTAAGTTCTGACACTACCGCCGCGCCCGAGCCAACTCGTAAGTAAGGGGAGGAAATTCCCGGGCCAAGCTTACAGGTAACTACAGGTAGCCTATCGCTCTTAGATGCGCCTCCACTCGCTGGGCATAGGTGTTGAAATCCTGGCCATATACGACGTTGAACCGGTCGAGCAGCTTGATAGTCATAGATAGCTCGGGTGCCAGCCAGTCAATTACCTCTATGAGGTCGGTGTATTGCTGCTGGAGATATCTAGCCCGCCACACGGGCTCGTGGTGAAACACGCGATTGCGCAACCTGCGCACCGCTTCGAGCCGCCTCAGTAGTATATGGCGTGCGCGTACCGGTATGGGAACTGAGGGAAACCCGAAACGCCAGAGCTTGGGCCAGAGCACGCGGTCGTAACGCCGATCGAGTAGTGCCGTCCAAAAGCCGAATGTGAGTTCTGCTACGATATGCCCGGACGTGCTCCTGGTCGGATGAAATCGAGCGACAGTGGCAATCGCCTCATCAGCCTTTGCCTGGTCACGAAGTGCCAGGATGCCGTGGCTGCTGTGAAACCACATATCGGTGCTGTATGCCCTGATAGCCGCATCATGTATGTTATTACGAAGCACGACCTCGCAGGTTTGCAGCGCCGGGTAGAGCGCCTCGCAAAGCTCTATGTTCCAGAGATAACGAGCCAGTACCGCTAGATCGTCGTCGCTACTCAACCTGTAGGCGTCGAACCTCTCACTGGAGCAGACACGCCTAATGGCATCGAAATAAGCTGCTGATGGATATGCCTGATTTCCTGGATTGGGTGTTGGCAATGTTGACATTGGTAAATTTATTTGATAATATCTAACTACCAGTCCCCCGGCTATTCCTCTTGCCTACGCAGTGGGTAATGAACCGGGGGTTTTTCTTCCCCTTTTTAGTCTTACCTACGAAGCAAGCGGTACCGTGCCGCCACTGCTGCTCCTGGGATCCCCCTCATCGTTCTGCTCATCTCTATAAAGTGGTATGGTGAATATAAAGTGCTCATGTTCTTTGTCTGCCTCCTCAAGCTCGGTTGTAGGTCCTTCTACGAAGTCCAGCAGAAAAGACAGGCCGTAGATGCTGATCCCATACAGAGAACCGGTCGAGGAGTATGGGTATGGCCGAACGCCTACAGGCATCTGCACGGGTCCTGTGGAGTCGGCATATACAGCGACCTCGCTCCTGAGATCCTCGTCATATGCGACAAACCTCCTAGCTTTGTCGTACTTGCTGCTCAGCGCTTCTGCATGCCCCAGGCTGAGGGCTA
>JBBSIK010000089.1:0-8925 GCA_038232115.1 Chloroflexia bacterium | reverse complement strand
ATGGCCCATCTGATCGGAGAGGCCCTCGGCAAAGAGCCGAAGATAACACTCGCCCCCGCCCTCCTCGGCGAAGTGACCCATTACATAGCTGACATCTCCAAGTCCCGCAATCTGCTTGGCTACAACCCCCAGGTGCCTCTCGACGAAGGCATCCCCCGAGCCGTTGCCTGGAACCTGGAATGGCAGCTCGGCAACCGGCAACCGGCAGGCGCTGCGGGCATAAAAGGTGAAGAATCAGTGGGTATAGACTAGATCAGCTACGGCGTGTCCAGTTAGTCGCGGCGATGAAAAGTATAAGCGCCGTTTTGTTATCCCGCACCGCATTCGGGAAAAGTTAGAAAGTATGTTGCGGTCACTTTCGACTCCGTTGGAGCAACCAAGACTCTCCCCCGCGCAACCCACTTGCGCGTGAGTCGTTATACTAGCAGAACCAGCGATTGGCCGATAGGCACAAACCGGGTCAGTGCTTATACAATCAGGATGGTATCAGTAGGATAGCATCATTGGGGCGGATAACGGGTCCGCCTATAATTTTGCCCCAATATCCCAATATAGAGATTAGGTGAACCAACTGGACGCAATGAAGAGCAACACGGCAAAACGTTACACAAGTTACACAAACAGAGTCCTGTCAGCCGCCCTCGCACTGGCGGCCAGCCTTGCCTTATCAGTACCCGCTTCACCCCATGCCCAGGCACAGACCCAACCAAGCGGGCGATACTATGCCGAAACCGGCAAGACACTCGCAACCGAGTTCATCTCCTACTTCGATAGCAAAGGCGGCCTGTCCCTCTTTGGCTATCCACTTACCGACGCCGAAACCGAAAGCGGCGTCAAAGTGCAGTATCTGGAGCGCGCGCGCATCGAGTACCATCCTGAGAACCACGACGGGCCATATGAGGTACAACTTGGCCTGCTCGGCACGATACTCACAGAGGGTAGGCAGTTCCGGGAAGCCGTGCTGACACAAAGCACACCCACCATGCCAGATGCGACATACTTCCCTGAGACGAAGCACATGCTTTCGGGCGCATTTTTGCGCTATTGGCAGGGCAGCGGTGGGCTGGCCCTCTTCGGCTATCCCATTTCGGAGCCGGTGCAGGAGGGCGGCTATACTGTCCAATACTTCGAGCGCAACCGCTTCGAGCTACACCCAGAACAAGCGGGCACACAATATGAAGTACAACTTGGGCTGCTGGGTCGCGACCTCCTCTCCCAGCGCGTGCAGGTGCGAGAGTCCAGCGTCACAGTACCCACCTACGCATACGAGCAAGCGTTCTACACCCCCAATAACGATCCTATCACGCCCTATCCACGCCTGGACGCCACCAAAGTAGGACCGCCTGCGCCACGTGTCTACCGGCTGATTGTGCTGGAAAATAAGTATCTCAAGTTGAGCATCATGCCGCAGCTAGGTGGTCGCCTCTACGAAGCCGTATACAAGCCAACCGGCCACGACGAGCTATACCGCAACCCCGTCATCAAACCCTCGTCATTCGGTGAGCGAGGTTGGTGGCTGGCTGCAGGTGGGCAGGAATGGGCGGCGCCCACTGAGGAGCACGGCTTAATGGAGTACCTCCCATGGGACTCATCGCTACAGCGCAACAGCGACGGTGGCGCGACCGTCACCCTCACCTCCACCGACAAACTTACGGGTATGACCATTATCGGCACAGTCACCCTCAGCCCAGAGGACGCTGCCTATACCGTCTCGGCGCGCATGGAGAACCACACAAATCGCCAGCAGCGTGGACAGCTTTGGACCAACGCGCTCCTGGCTCCGGGCGGCTCCAACCACGCCTCACCGCGCACCCGCTTCATACTGCCCACCAGCCAATTCATCGTCCACAGCACCAGCGACACCGCCCTTCCAGCCGAGCATGGCATATTAAACTGGCCGCAACACGAAGGCCGCGATCTCTCCGATATGAGCACATGGACGGGTTGGCTAGGCGGTTTCGTGCTGCCCACACAGGAACGCGGGAGCTTCGCGGCAGTATACAATCCTGATGCCGACGAGGGCATGGTCAAGAGCTTCAAGAATAAGGAGATGCCCGGCCTCAAGACCTTCGGTTTCGGCCCCAACTTCGACCCTCATGTTTACACAGATGATGACTCCTCCTACGCCGAGCTATGGGGCGGCATCACTCCCACCTTCTGGGACAACGCTATTATCCCCCAAGGGGGCGTCCTGGGCTGGACCGAACGCTGGCAACCCGTCGCCAATCTGGGTGAAGTAAGCATGGCAAGCGCATGGGGCGCTGTCTCGCTGGACAACAACACCTTACGTATTCTCCCCACTCGTCGCACAGACGATGCAACCGCCGTTCTCCACCACCCCGACGGCACAACTACCCGCCTTATCTTCAACGCATACCCCGACCGCCCCGCCGTCCTCTCCATCACTGGTCCCGTGGACAGCATAGAGATATTAGCCGTCGGCGGCGCGAGTCTTCTCAAAGGCGCACCGGTAGGTCGCTAGAAGTGGATAGACAGAAGAGCCATAAGCAACCCGTGCTTATGGCGCTTCGGTCTATCCAGGTAGTTTGTCGGCCTCACGAGTCGTCTATCTACTCCCAAACAGAGCGCGAATCCTCAGCCCTCACTTCACTACCACCCAGGTCTCATTCCGCTCGACCTCGTGGTTGTTGGCATCGTACCCTATCGCCGTAACCCTGTGCCGGCCCGAGGTAAACTGGCACTTCGCCACGAAATCGCCGAGCATCGGGTCGAGTAGCGGTTCATAGCGCACAAATGTTGGAGTCGCGGTGGGAGACGCGGTGGCGGTCGGGGGCGCGGGCGTGGCGCTGGTGGTAGCGAGCACCACACTTGCGGTGGCGTTGGCATTCTTCGCGGCAACCGTGGCCCGCACGCTCTTAGTTGTGGCGGTGGCCTTCATCTTCGCCAGGCGCGTACTCGTTGCCAAAGCCACCCGTGTGGCTTTCGCCTCCTGGGTAGCCTGTACTGCCGTAGCCGTTGAAGCAGCATCAGGGGCAAGCGTTTCGGTTGGTGCGGGGGGCGCGGGAGTCAGCGTAGGGGTAGATGTCGCCGTCCACTTGGGGTTCACTCTATAGCCCGGCCCCGTGGCAAAGCCGCCCGGCAGACCGTCTATGTAAATATCTACGTGGCGCACCGCCGAGTTCTCCGACACGTCTACCCACACATCGCCCACACCCGCAGGTATATCCTGGTACAACGTCGGGCGGCTGATCCACATAATAGGCGCGCGCGTTGCGGTAGGCGTGGGCCGCGCCCCCTGCGAAGTTACGTGCAATACCGCCGAACGCGCCTGCTCTCCAAGGGGCGTATACACCATCGCCATTATCTCGTGCGTGCCCACCTGCACCGCCCATCGTGCCGTCCAGGGTGCCGCCGTGAGGGAGGCTATACGCTTGCCGTCCACGTATATCTCCACACCCGCCAACGGCGCGCCCCCGCCATCGGGAGCCACGTTTATGTCCACAGCCTCGCCATCGTATACGGGGCTGCCATCTGCGGGAGAGACCACCGACACCGAAGGCAATGCCGCGCCGACGCGCACCTGCACTTCATCCCGTACCACGTCGCCGCCGGTCGTTTCCAGCGTCAACCGCAAAGTATAGGTCCCAGGCTGCAATCCACCGGTGTCCCACTCGCCCAGCGTGCCCTGTAGTGGAGGCACCGGAGAGTCGATAAGCATGGTCATAGGCACATCGCCCGCGCCATAGCCATATTCCAAACGGTAGCGCGAGAAGTTGTCCGCCTGCGCCTGCCCGGTGACCATCACCGCTCCGCTCACCACCTGCCTTTTCGTGGGTGATTGTATAGAAAGCTGCAACCCCGGCACAGGCTGGCTGTTCTGGTATTGCTGCAATCCCGCCGCGCCACCGCCAGGCGTATTACTCGGCACCGGCACAGGCGTAATCAGACTGGCGATAGATGCAGGCTCCCCGGCAACGGGCGTGGGCAGAGGCACAGCGGCCTGGTTGGTCTGCGTAATCACCAGCGTCTCCGAAGGCGGCTGCCCACCTACCCAGCTCCTGTACTGGTCTGGTGGCACCGTGTAAACGCGCTGTATAATATCGTCGGGCGGCACACCAGGACCGGCCACGTGTGCTCCACCGTCATGTAGAGTTACAGGTACCCACTCGTGCCAGGTGCATGCCTCCTGGGGCAGGTTCTGTGGCGTGAACCACTCATACTTCACGTGCGTGCAGGCGCTTGTAGGCTCCATACCCGACAGCGCGCACACGGCGGCTCGTACCATGCCCGGAGGCGGCACAAAATGCTCAGGTAGTTGCTTCTCGCTACGCCCGTACAGCCGCTCCTTCAGCAGGGTGTCTCCGTACACCTTTGCGATGAAGTTGTGCCAGATTGGAGCCGCCCCGATAGCGCCTGCCACGTGCGTCATCGGCCTACCGTCGTTGTTGCCCACCCACACGCCCACCGCCAGCGCAGGCGTGTACCCCAGCGTCCACGAGTCTTTCCAATCGTTCGTCGTGCCGGTCTTCACCGCCGCCTCGATGCCATCTATTTTGAGTGCGGAATTGGGGCCGAATGCGGGCGTGCGGGCGTCGTTGTCCGAGAGCATCTCGCTTATCTGGAACGCCACGCCGGAGCTGATAGCCTGCTTACCGCCGTCAGGGTGGTCGGTATTCAGTTCTTCCAGCACGTTCCCTTTGCTGTCCACGATCTTGAGGAAAGGCGTGGCGGGCACATGGTAGCCATAATCAGCGAAGGTGGCAAACGCCGATGTCATGTCCACCAACTTCACCTCCCCACCTCCCAGCGTGAGCGCCAATCCGTACCTCTGCGGGTCGTTCAGCGTGGTAATTCCCATCCTGTGAGCAGTGTCGAGCACCGCAGGCACACCCACGTCCTTGAGCACCTCCACAGCCGGGATGTTATACGAATTGGCGAGCGCCGCCCTCATGGTGACAGGCCCGTGAAAACGCCCATCGTAGTTCTGGGGCACGTAGGGCAGCAACCCGGCCCCGTTGGTGAACTTCGCAGGCAGGTCGGGCACGATAGTCATGGGGTTATAATCGCCGCGCTCGAGGGCGGTGGCATATGTGAGCGGCTTGAACGACGAACCGGGCTGCCGCAGCGAAGTAGCCACGTTCACTTCGCCGAAGACCGGATTCGTGTAGTCCACCGAGCCGACCATAGCCAGGACCTCGCCGGTGCGGGGGTTGATCGCCACGAGGGCCGCATTAGATGCACCCTGCTTCCTGATGGCCTCTACCTGTGCCCCCGCGATCTTCTGCGCCTCCTGCTGCCAGTCGAGGTCTATCGTGGTAAAGACCTTCAAGCCGCCCCGCATCGCCTCATCAGCCCCATACTTTTCGACCAGTAGCTGCTTGACATACTCAACGAAGTGGGGTGCATTCTTCGGCACGTTGGCGGCGCGCACGACGGGATGCACGTCCTGGGCAAAAGCCTGGTCAGACTGCTCCCGCGTGATGTAGCCATTCTTCAGCATGAGATCGAGCACAATACGCTGCCGCGCCCGCGCCACATCGAAATGGACGTTGGGATCATAGTCGCCCGGCAACTGGGGCAACCCTGCCAGCATAGCACACTGTGCCAGGGTCAGGTCTTTGAGAGGCTTGCCATAGTAGGTGTCGGCAGCCGCAGCCGCGCCATATGAGAACGACCCATAGTAAATCTCGTTCAGATAGATTTCTAGAATCTTCTCTTTAGAGTACTTTTCGGTCATCCTGACGGCCAGGATCGCCTCTCGAAGCTTGCGTGTGAGCGTATGCTCGTCCTTTTCGGGTAACAGCACGCGCCTGACAAGCTGCTGGGTAATAGTGGAAGCGCCGGAGCTGCCCCGGCCCGTGTAGTTGATATAGAGGGCGCGCCCTATAGCCAAAGGGTCCACGCCGTTGTTCTTCTCGAACGAGGCATCTTCCACGGCTATTGTGGCGTTGATAAGGTCCTTCGGCATCTGGTCAATGCTCGTATAGGTGCGTTTACCCTGCGAAGTGTCGTACATCTCATACAGCAACTGTCCATGCCGGTCGTAGATGCGTGTCGTCTCGAACTGTATACCGTGGATGTTGTCTATAGAAGGCAGGTCTTTCGTGATCCACAGGTAGCCACTCAGCAGTCCACCGCCCGCCGTGAGCAGTAACACCACCATGAACGTCCCGAACGTGCTCAGCAAACCCAGTCCCCACGACACTACTCTGGGAACCCCATGCCGCTGCTGTATCAGGGAATAGTACCCCCCACGCGGGCCGTCACCACGCGCCCGCCGCCTACGTGCCGTGCCCAGCACAAAAAGAGGTCGCCTGCTGTGCGAACCAAGCTTCTTCTGCCTGCGCGGGGGGATGGGGCGGCTCCAGGTCATAGGCACAGGCACCGTAGGCTCCGGGGCTAAACGCACGCGCGCCTGTCCGACCCGCGCTTTCACGCGAGGAAATTCACTCAAAGCACTGGTGTGGAGAGAGGGTACCGTCGTCTCTGGCTGCTTGCGCTCAGGAGCGTCGGCGTGGCCATTCAGGCGAGGTCGTCGCGGGGCGTTTCGATGTGTAGATTGTCTTGATACGACGCGCATAAGCTCATATAAAGGATACAACCATGCAGTTCTACTTGATATAACGAAAAAGTACCCGGTAAGTAACCGCAATGGTCCCGGCAGTTTGCACCGCCTACCAGCAGTATACACCAGCCGGTATGCCGTTGCCTGTGGGCGAAGTGCGGTATAATGGCTGCCGTGAGCAATGCTCTTGAACCCAAACGGCAGGCACACTCAGACCCCAGAAGAGGAGGACCATGGACGAGTACATAGCGTCAAACCGCCGCCTCTGGAACGACTGGACAGGCATACACGAGAAGTCAGAGTTCTACGACATAGAGGGATTCAAGGCAAACCCCCTGCGCCTCCACCCGATTGAGCGGGAGGAGCTTGGCGATGTGCGCGGCAAGAGCCTCCTCCATTTGCAGTGCCACTTCGGCATAGACACCCTCTCATGGGCCACCCTGGGCGCTACTGTTACCGGGGCCGACTTCTCCGACAAGGCGATTGACCTTGCCCGCAAGCTCAGCGAGGAAACGGGCATCTCGGCTACTTTCGTCTGCTCCGACATCTACGACCTGCCCAACGTGCTGCAAGGCCAATTTGACGTCGTATTCACATCCTATGGTGCGCTATGGTGGCTGCCTGATATGGACCGCTGGGGCCAGGTAGTAGCCCATTTCCTCAAGCCGGGAGGCATTTTTTACATAGCCGAGGCCCACCCCTTCGCCCACATCTTCGACGACGAGCACCCTACTGAGCTAAAAACCAAATACCCTTACTTCCAGAAAGAACCACTCAAGTACGACGTTCAAGGCTCCTATGCTTCTGACCCTGGCGATAACTACCGAGGCGTCGAATACGGCTGGACCCACACCATCTCGGACTACATCAACGCCCTTATCGGCGCGGGCCTGCAAATCGAATTTCTGCATGAATACCCCTTCCTCACCTGGCAAGCCTTCCCTTTCATGGAGAAGGACCCCGAACGCTACTGGCGGCTCAAAGACGGCAGCGAGATGATCCCGCTCATGTTTACCCTCAAGGCGAGGAAGAGTGGTTCTGAAACGTGAAGAGACGAAACGCAAAGACGCAAAGACGCAAAGTACGCGCAAAGACTAAGCAGAGTTACAAGTTACGAGTTACGCATCACGTTTCACTCTTCAGAAACCATGAAAGAACCTCTGCTCACCATCCTGGGCACAGCACTTGCGGCAGTTCTGCTGGTGGCGTTGCTGGCTTATGCGTTCGCGGGGCAGAACCTACCCAACATAGAGCGGTTGTTCAGCTAGGATGTTAGGACTGCCCCCCCTCTTCGCTCACATACTGGAGCTAATCGTTATTACCCTGCTCGCAGGCACGGCTACGGGAGCCGGGTTGCGCGTGCTCCATCTGTTGCGAGTGGAACCACTGCTCAGTCTGGGCGAGCGGCTGGTCTTCGGCATGTTGCTCGGCTACGGCGTCATATCGCTGCTCGTGCTGGCCGTCGGCCTGCTGGGGCTGCTCTACGTGCCTGTGGTGGTGGTCCTGCTACACCTGCTGATGGTGGCGGGCTTGAGACCCCTCCTCAGGACGCTACGAGCAGCTAAAGCGCCGTTACGAAGCGCGTTCAACAGCCTGCGCTACCCACCCAACCTGTTCCTGGCGGTTGTCATCCTCATGGTCGTGGCGGCTACCCTCGTGAAGGCGCTCATGCCCGTGGCGACCCAGGACGACCTGATGTACCACCTGGCCCTGCCCCGCCGCTACGTCGAGCAGCACGCCATTCGCTTCTACCCCGACAGCAACTACAGTCTCTTTCCGCAGCTCATGGAGATGCTGTACACCTTCGGCTACATGCTCGGCGGTGATAGGGTGGCCGTGCTTTTCGCCTTCAGCATGGGCCTACTTGCCGCCGCAGCCGCCGCGCTCTTCGCCAAACGCCTGCTCTCCGAAAAGCAAGGTTTGTGGCGCGCGCTACCTCTGCTCACCACCGCCATATTCCTCACCGCCCCCCTCACCGGCTTTATCATGCGCGCCGCCAACACCGACTTCGCCCAGGCAAGCGCCGAAATGCTGGCCCTCTATGCCTTCTACCTGGCTATCCAGTCCACCCCCCGACCCAACGGGCGGCTGCTGGCCCTATCCGGCATCTGTGGCGGCATCTCGTTCTCGATCAAATACTACGGTATAGCCGTGCCTGGCGCTCTCGGCCTGGCGTTGCTTGCTATCCTATTCTATCGCTGGCGCAAGGGCGATACCGTGCAAAAGCGACAGTTAAAGCGGCACTCCGTAGGCTATATCTTCGCATACGGCGTGCCGATAGCCGCGCTGGGTGGAGTATGGCTGCTGCGTAACTTCATCTCATCGGGCAACCCCGTATGGCCGGCGGCGGGCAACTTGCTGGGCGGCAGCTACTGGTCGCCAGCCGCCGACCCTGAAGT
>JBBSIK010000088.1:0-8948 GCA_038232115.1 Chloroflexia bacterium | reverse complement strand
TGGAGTGAACCCCAACTACCAGACAGGAGCTTAAGTCACATTCTCAACGGTCTGGTAGTGCAGGGTCTCAAACTCGATGGGTGGCAAGTAGCCCAAGCTGGAGTGGAGACGCTTGACATTGTACACGTCCTCGATGAACTGGCCGATATTCGCCTCGGCCTCGGCAAAGGTGCGGTACTGCTTGAGATATACCTCCTCTCCCTTGAGCGTATTGAAGAAACTCTCCGCTTTGGCGTTGTCGTACGGGTTGCCTTTGGCTGACATGCTCGCAAGTGCGCCCACATTCTGCAGCCTCTCTACGTAGGCGCAACTGGCATACTGTACTCCTCGGTCAGAGTGATGCACAAGACCAGACCCAACCCGACGGGTAGCCAGCGCCATATCAAGTGCTTGGAGCGTCAGGTTGGTGTCTATGCAGCGAGACAATTGCCAGCCAACACACCGGCGAGAGTAGGCATCGATCACCGCCGCCAGGTAAGCAAAGCCTGTCGGTAAGCGTATGTATGTTATGTCGGCCTGCCAAGCCTGATCTGGGGCTGAAAGCACCATCTCCCGGAGCAAGTTTGGATATGTTGGAAAGGAGTGATTCGAATCAGTAGTCGCTATGAAGGGGCGCTTCAATTGGCACAACAACGACTCTTCCCGCATGATCCTCAGCACTCGCTTGTGATTGATCAGATAGCCAGAGGGTGCCAGGGCTTTAGTGACACGGCGATACCCGTAGCCGGGGAACTCCAGCACCAGCTCCTCGATGGCTGCCCTCAAGGCAACCTGCAACTCAATATCTGCTTCGCACTCTACCTGATCAGACCCCTTGTCCAGTCGTGCGTAATACCAGGCGCGATTGACGCCCAGCAATTCACACAAGCTGCTGACAGTCAGTTGAGGGTATTCCACAAGAGCTTGAGCAATCAAAGCGTGTCGCTCCGAGACTTGTTCGCGCTGAGAAGGGCGGCTTTTTTTAGGATTGTGTTCTCCAGGGCAAGCTGGCCACAGAAACGCTCCAACTCATCGATGCGTGCCTGTAGCGTTTGAGTTTCGTCCGGCTGGCGAGGTGTGAAGGCTGCTTCCCCTCGTGCTTCGTACTCGTGTCGCCACCTTATCAGCAAACTGTTGGCGATGTTATGCTCCCGACAAACCTGGGCGGGTCGCCGCTCGCCACTGAGCACCTGCTTACACACCTGGAGCTTGAACTCGCGTGAATGGTATCTTCCTGGCATCGTTTTCTCCTCTGTTGGCTGCTAGTATACAGCCCTCTTGAGAAGAATGTGACTTGCCTCACTGTCTGGTCACTTGGGTGCAGTCCACGCCAGTACGCCTATTACGCCCTTACTATAGCAATGGGTCGTGATTTAGGTGAACTTCCGCCATTATACGAGGACATTAATCTAGATACTGCACCCGATCCCAAAGTGTTAGCCGCAGCCATCAAACGTCTTCTTGAAGAAAAGCTTTAGGTACGATTGCATTTACATGCTCAACTAGAGCACGCCCCCGAGTTCGGATTATGAGGTGCTCAACTGAAAGGCATTTTAACGTATGAGGGGAGGGAGTTATGCGGGTATAGCGGACCCAAGCGCCCGCGTACCCAACGCCTATTTCTGCCTGCCCAACGGCTCCCCGGTCACTACCGCCACTGCTACACCCTCTGCCTGCGCTAACGGCTGGACCCCGTTCCGGACGATATCGCGATACTCATCCACCAGCCGCGTGTGATCCCGAGCAAATGTACCGTCGAACTGCATCCGTAAGGAGTAGAGTCCCATCGGTGCGAGATACGATTCGAGCGGCAATTGCTCAAGGCTGTTCCAGCCCATCGCCCTGACCATTGTTGATACTTGCTCCATGTCGAGAAGGGGCGGCCCCTGTCGAGCAACAAATTCCTCTATGGGTCTTGCGCCCGCGCGATACGACCAGTCAATCAGGTCGAACAAAGGCCACCACGTATAGCCTACGAGCGGAATGCCCTCGCTGCGCAGCCTGTTGACAGCCTGGACGGAGTCGTTTAGCCAGCGGCTGCGGCTGTCTATGCTCCCGTTCGTGCTCGTCTCGGTGATCATTACCGGCCTGTCGTAACGGTTGGCGAAGGCGCGCACGGCCCGCTCCAACCCCTCAGCGCCTGCCCATGCACGCTCGCCCGCGACACTCGTTCTGTTTTCCATCAGAATATGTACTGAGTACTCGGGGTAGTAATTTACGCCGACTATATCGATCTCCACGGGCTGATCGCTGTGCCATGCAAGGTCGTGCTCCGACATACCATTTCTCAGCAGCCAATCCAGCAACAGGTGCTCGCTATCGACACGGCCTGTAATCAGGTCTGTGGCTACAAAGGTGCGTGCCGTCCGGAGCGCGGCGAGCTTTTCCATCGCGGGCGAGGCAGGCAGCGACTCACCTGCTGCATCAACATGCACTATCGTGGCATGTGGGTCCTGCTCGCGGATCGCCTGAACCGTAAGCGCCATGCCCCTGGCGATTGAGCGCAGTACCTTTACCGAGCCATCGTCGCCGCGCAAGTAGGGCGGCCAGATACCCCGCTCCCCGCAGAAGTCAAGCGTTATGAGTGGCTCGTTGAGCGGGGTCTAGTGAGACAGCAGGTGCTTGTAACGAAATGCGAACTCAGCAGCGTAAGCGGCCACTCTCTGCGGGTAGGAGCTATTGAGGAACTGGTTATCCATCCACAGGGGAGTGCCGTAGTGCATCAAGTCTGCTATGACGGTGATGCCTCTGCTCGCGGCGTACTGGAGCACACTATCCACCCATTCCCAGTCAAACTTGCCGGGCACAGGTTCCACTTTATACCAGGGCACGCCATATCTCATGGCTCGCACGCCCAGGTTGGCAGCGCGATCTATATCTTGACGCCAGTATATGTAATGGTGGGTCAGTGCGTACTCATCGAGCACCCTCTCGCCGATCCGCTCGGTCTGGGCGACGAATGTATCTTCTATGCCCGTAGCCCACACGAACCCGGCGGGCGATGTGGAGAACATTTCAGGAGAACTGCCGTTGCTCGCAGCACGTGGCGCGCCCGGCAAATCGGTTGAATGCGAGGTGTGAGACTCTTTGTCATTATCGGACCCCGATTGTGAGACCAAGTAAAAACCCCCTCCTTGCTCTTTATATGATGCGCGCTTCTAGCACGATACCTTTGCCGCCACCCTATCGCGGGGTGCCTCACTCCTTGAGGCCGCTGACGGCTATTCCCTGCACGAAGTATTTCTGCGCGAACAGGAAAGCCACGAAAAGCGGTGCGAGCGCCAGCACCGCCCCCGCCATGAGCACAGCGTACTCCACCACGTGCTGCCCCATGAACAGCGCCAGGCCCGCCGGCAGCGTGCGCATCTCTGTACTGGTCGTAATGAGCAGCGGCCAGAGAAAATCGTTCCAGTTGTACATAAAGTGGAAGATGGCGAGTGTGGCCATTGCGGGCCCCGACAGCCTCAGGATGATGCGGCTGTAGATGTAGAATTCGCCCGCCCCGTCTATACGCGCGGCATCATCTATCTCTCGTGGGAGCGTGAAGAAGAACTGCCGTAGCATGAAAATGCCGAATGCGTTCGTTGCCCTGGGGATTATCAGTCCCGCGAACGTATTTAGCAACCCGAAAAAGCTAACGGTCACATATACGGGGATGAAAGTCACCTGGAAAGGCAGCATCAGCGCGACGAGGATAATGATGAAGATGATGTCCCGGCCAGGGAACTGTAGTCTGCTCAGAGCGTAGGCTGTCAGCGAGTCGAGAAAGAGCGAGATTAGCGTCACGCCACCCGCAAAGAGCATGCTGTTGAGGAAAAAGCGCCCGAACGGCACTCTCTCCCAGATATTTGTGTATCCGTTTGTGGTCCACGCATCGGGCAGGAGCCTGGGCGGGAACTTTACGATGTCGTTCTCCGGCTTCAGGGAGGTAAAGAGCATCCAGACGAAAGGAAACACTACGGCTATGGCCAGCAGCGCCAGCACAAGGAAGAGGAGGCTGCGCTTGGCTAAATCGGGTGTGAAGCGCCTGTTGAGAGGAGCTTGCGTGACAGCCGCAGCCGCCACTATGGGAGCCACTATGGGAGCCACTATAGGAGCCACTGTAGGAGGGACATTCTTCATCGGTTCTCTCACGGTCTTAGCTTTCTGGTCTGAAGTTAGTCGACTTCACGGTAGCGAAGTATGCGCATTTGTATCAACGTGAGGACAAAGACTATGGCGAACAGCACCACGCCTATACTGGCCGCATAGCTGATATCGCTAAGCTGAATTCCCTGGTGGTAAATGTAAGTCACCACCGTTTCGGTGCTGAACAAGGGGCCGCCACCAGGGGTCATCACGTACACCTGGTCGAAAACCTGGAACGCGCCTATCACCGACACCACCAGCACGAACAGGCCGGTGGGCCGTAGCAGAGGCAGGGTAACGTTCCAGAAGCGTTGCCAGGAAGAGGCTCCGTCCATCTTCGCAGCTTCGTAGTAGGTCTCGGATATACCCTGGAGGCCCGCCAGGAAGATTACCATGTTGAAGCCTATCGTTTTCCAGATGCTCACGATAATCACTGCGGGCATCGCCCACTGGGGATCTCGCAGCCAGCTACCCGTGGGGAGGTGAAGCTGCTTGGACCAGTAGGTGAGCAGCCCTATATCCGGGTCCAGCATGAAGCTCCAGACGATGGCGATAATGGCGAACGATGCAATCACGGGCAGGAAGAAAATAGCGCGTAGGAAGGGCCGCGCTGGTAGTTTCTCGTTGAGGGCTAGCGCCAAACCAAGAGATATCAGCAAGCCCAAAGGCACGGTAACTGCCGTGAAGTAGAGCGTGTTTCGGAAGGCGCTCCAAACTCGGTCGTCATGCAACATCCGCGTATAGTTGTCGAGGCCCGCCCAGGACTGTACGCTACTTCCGAACCGCCAGTGCTGCAAGCTCAAGATAATAGACTGCACGATGGGCCAGAAGACGAAGACGCCGAGAATTACGAGGCTGGGCAGTATAAAAAAGTAGCCCGCCCGTGCTTGCCGGGTGTTCATCTCGCGCCACATCAGGCGTAGTCTCGACTGCGGCCTGGGACTTGCCCCCGCCCGCGCAACGGTAGCCTTGGCCAATAACCTCACCCCCTTCTGTTTGAGAGCGTCGCATACCAAGCACCAGGTGCCGAGTGCTTTCTGCCACCACTCGGCACCTGACACGCTCGGCCTTACGATTACTTCAACAGATCGTTAATCTTCTGGTCCGCCTCTTTGGCGGCGTCTTCTACCGATTTCTTACCAAGGGTGATCTGCTGGATCATCGGCGTGAACACGTCGGCGTCAATCTGCGTGAACTTCTCGAGGCCCGCCAGGTAGAAGCGCGAGTTGGGGGCAACCGCGGCGAACTTGGGCGACCACTGGTTCTTGGCAAGATCAGGGCTGTTGGCGAGATCGAGCCTGGCCGAGGGGAAGCCCGTCTGTGTCGAGAAGTAAAGCTGCGACTCCTTGGAGTTCCAGTAGTCCACAAATTGCATAGCTGCATCGGTGTTCTTGCTGCTCTTGTTTACCATCATGACCACCGAGTCGGCCAGGGTGACGGGTCCGGCTGGACCTACGGGCACAGGAGCTACACTGAAGTTCAGTTTCGCCTCTGTGAAACCATTGGTGAGCCAGGGGCCGGAGACTTCCATAGCGGCCTTCTGTGACTGGAATAGCTTGTCGGCTTCCGCACCGCTCAGGCCCGTGGGCGAGATTTTGTCGTTGGTGACCATAGCGGACCACATCTTCAGGGCTTCGATTGTCTTGGGATCCGTCAGATCGGGTTTACCGTTCTTGATCACATCGCCTCCGTTGCCCCACAAGAAAATGGGCCAGTTGGGGATAGTCTCGTGCTCGCCAATGGCTATGCCGTACTGCCCCTGGTCAGGCTTTGTGAGTTTCTTGAGGTCCGTCTTCCACTCGTCCCATGTTGCGGGCGGTTTCTCGGGGTCGAGGCCCGCCGCCTTGAACAGGTCTTTATTATAGTACAGGAGCAAGGTGGCGAAGTTCATTGGCGCGGCGTAATACTTGCCGTCCACCCTCAGCAGGTCATTGAGGGCAGGGGGAAAGTTGGCGGGGTCAAGATTGGTGCCCCCCTTGAAGGAGCTAGTCATATCCATAACGTAGCCACTCTTGGCATACTGAGGCAGGTATTGGAAGTGAATGCCCGTGATGTCTGGACCCTGGCCTGTGGACATGGTGCTGAGAAGTTTCTGCATCAAGCTGTCCCACGGCTGGATGTCCATGTTGACCTGGATATTGGGGTGGCTGTCGTTGAACTTCTTCACGAGGTCTTCAACGGCAGGGCGGTCCGGGCCGGTGAAGCCGTTCCAGAACGTTAGAGTAACTTTCTCGCCGCCTGCGCTCCCACTGCTGCCTGTTGTGCCTGTTGCGCCCGTTGGCTGGGTGTTGCCCGTGCTGCTACTGCCTGTGCCGGCAGTAGTTGTGGCCTGTGAGCTATCCGAGTTGCCGCCGCTGGAGGGCGTAGAGGTGGTATTACCCCCACACGCTGACAGCACCGGCAGCACGAGAGCAAGCATTGTCGTCACCACTAAATGCTTCTTTGTCTTGAACATGATCTTTCCTCCTGAAAACTTAGCGGACTTGATAGTTCTGGGTGTACCCGTAGCTGTGTTGACCGTCCTAAGTTACTGCTGCCTCACCCCCTTCCACGCGGGCACAGCCGCACGACTCACGCACTACCAGATGGGTGCGCAGTTCCGTCTGCACGACACCATGTGCCTGCGGCTCGGTTAGCAATCTCATCAGTAGTTGTGCCGCTTCCACGCCCAGCATCTGCATGGGCTGGCGAATTGTGGTAAGCCCGGGAGTTACCAGCCTGGCGAGCACCACGTCGTCGAAGCCCACCACCGGGAACTCCTTTCCCGGCTGTATGCCTGCGGCCCTGAGCGCTGATATAGCACCCACGGCTGTTTCATCGTTAGCGGCAAAGAGGGCGGTCGGCGGCTCATCGAGTGACAGCAGTGACCGCATACCGGCCCAGCCTGCTTGTTCGCTGTAGTCGCCCTCGCGCACGTATGCCTCGCGGAGCTTTATGCCCGCATTGGTCAGGGCCTGCACGTAGCCTGCATACCGGTCTGCGGCTGAGAGGTGTCGAAGGGGGCCGCTTATGTGCGCGATACGTGTGTGACCATGAGCCAGCAAGTGCCACACAGCTTCCCTGGCGCTGCCCATGTCGTCAATGCCCACCGCGGGCACTTCCGGGTCGAGGGGGTAGCGGCCAATGAACACGAATGGGTAAGGGCTTCCCTTTAGCTGGGCGACATTCTTATCGTGCAAAGCGGCAGACGCGAGGATAACGCCGTCCACCTGTTGGGAGCGCAAAATCTTTAGGTAAGCAGATTCTTCTTCGCTCTCGGTCGGAGCCGTGGACAAGACGAGTGTCAGCCCCGCCTGGTTGAGTACCTCGCTTACGCCGGAGAGCACCTCCATAAAGTAGAGGTGACCGAATACATGGTGGCTTGAATGCGGAACCACCACGCCGATAGCGTTAGTACGGCGTGCCTGGAGCGCTCTACCGACGGCGCTGGGCCGGTAGCTGAGGGTGGCGGCTACTTGCCGCACTTTTTCCTTTGTAGCTTCCGCCACTGATGGATTGTCCGACATGGCAAGTGATACCGTGCCGATAGACACCCCGGCAGCGCGAGCTACATCGCGAATAGTAGCGCGTTTGTGCCCGGCGGCAGACACCCCGCGACTGTTGGACATTAAAGATGCCTCCAACGAAAAGACGATTGCGTGCGCTTGAGAAGTTCAATTGAAACGTTTTAAGCATTATAGCAGCAGTTTCCTGCATGTCAAGGGGCAGATTCTGGGATGAGCGGCGGTATCCTCGTGGAGGGTAGGCACAGAGGGGAGAGGATGGGGCAAGGCCGGTCTTTTTAGGCGCTACCAAGTTTCTGAATGTTATACGTTCTCTGTTCCCTGCGCCTGGTTTTGAAGAAACGCCTCGACCAAGGTGCGCGTTGGTAGCAAAGGCTGAGCGCCCTCCCTGCCCCGCTCAGCTTGTCTGTGCTGGCGGATAGACCCAGCCTCGAAGAGTTGGCTCGCAATCCGGCAGTACAGCTGTTTGCGGAGCGTGCGCAGAGTGTGAATATCGATTTTGCGCTAACTGAGGAGAACGCTCTGGAAGTGGCCGAGGTGTGCGTCAACCTGAACGGGCTGCCGCTGGTTATCGAGCTTGCGGCAGGTCGCGTTTCTCTCTTCCCACCGCGAATCCTCCTCTCCAAGCTTGGGCAGCAATTGAAGGGGAAGTGTCAGAAATCAGGGCGAGGGTTGGTGGCGATAGCGTTCATCCAGTATTCTTACGGGAAACCCAATCATCCCTACGAGGAACATACTGATGGACTGCCTTCATTGTGGTTCGACAACTACTCAATTGGCTGAGAAAACCTCTCTTGGCTATCCCACTTTCCGCTGCTCCAACTGCTCTCGGAGATTCAACGAGCGCTCAGGCACTCCGTTCAATCATCCTCAGTTCCCCACCGACATCGTGCTGCTGGTGGTATTGTGGCGCCTCCAGTACAAATTGAGCCTCCGAGACCTGTCAGAGATGTTCCTGGTCCGAGGGTTTGAGTTCAACAAGGAAGCTCTATGCGATCGAGGCCGTCCGAGATTGGGAAAGGAAGCCAAGTTTGCCCCGCTCATCACACAGCAACTACGTGCTAAGCGTCGGGGCAAAGTTGGGAAATCATGGTATTGCGACGAGACTTATGTGCGTGTCAGTGGCAAATGGCACTACCTCTATCGAGCTGTTGATAAAGACAGCAACCTCGTCGATTCGATGCTATCTGAGAAGGGAGATATGGCCTCGGCCAAACGTTTCTTCGCACAGGCTAAGGATGTGGTGGGTCATAAGCCGGTGCGCGTGACTACCGATGCGCACAACTCGTATCCTCGTGCTATACGGAGAGTGCTCGGTCGTAAAGTCTTGCACCGCAC
>JBBSIK010000087.1:0-8972 GCA_038232115.1 Chloroflexia bacterium | reverse complement strand
GGCTTCGCGGCTTCCGCCGGTGATAACGACCGGCCAGACTCCCCGCGGCAGGAGCTAATGATCTCCACGGTGCAGCGCCTGCAATATCGTCAGCCGCTTACCTTCGGCAACCTCTATTTCTAACGGTGAGGACTGAGTTAAGAGTAGGCGAGTAACGATTCTTCACAATCTCTGCGCGTCTTTTGCGTCCCTCCGGCCACGCTCAGAGCATGCTTTGCATTTGCCTCTCTTACCAGTCGCCAGCCCTTACTAGATCGGATCGAACTCCCCTCGCGTAATCATCCCTTCACTTAAGTCTCGCGCCCTGGCATATTTCGCTGCAATCTCAATAGGCGTATCTTCGGGCAATTCACGCAGCAGTTTCGCAAGCTCCTCATCGAACAGGGTAGTAATAAGCTCCGGTGTGTGCTCCACGGGCGCGCCATCCTCACCAACAACTTCTACATTCTGCCGGTGCAGCATACGTTGGGCGATCATCAGGCGATAGATGCGGTCTGTCGCAAGGTCCTCCATGTATCCATCGAGCAGGCTCGCGCCCTTGCCGTTCAGCACGCCATTTCGGTAGCGTATCACCGTCCGCACGGCAGCGCGTGTGCCTGCTAAGGTGCGCTTACCGACGCCGGTAGGGGCCGGGCGCAGATCCGGATAGCGTTCGATGATGGCGGAGCGAGTTTGTAGCTGGTTGGGATATGGAAACTGTTGCACTGCTATCTCGTTCTGGTCGGGGTGGCCCGTCCACGCGCCGTCCATGAGGCTACCGGCCTCGTTGCGCTTGTCGTCGGCAAGTACACGAAGCGCACGCTCGTTCAATTCCGGGTCGGTGCGGCTGGGATAAAGCGCCGTCATGCCGCCTATAGCCAAAATGCCTCGCTTGTGGCAGATCTCAGGGATTAGCTCGCGCAGTCGCTGGAAGAAGGCCACATCGTGAGGTATCGTGTTGCGGTCTGGTAGCACCCACTCGGGGTCGTTGAGGTTAAAGTGAATGAGGCTCGCCATATAGTCCCACCGCCCCAGGTTCAGGCCCAGGATATGCTCGCGCAGATTGTAGATGAACTCCTCCATCTGGTAAGCCATCGGGTGCGACTCAACCAGTGCCATGCACTTGATATAGTCGCCCGGCAGCCCTTTCGCCAACGCCAGGGCCTGAAACACATCGCGCCACCACAGCGCCTCCTCTGCCGACTCCGACTTGGGCACGTAGAACAGCAGGGGATGCTTTAACCTTGCCGGATCCGCGCCGAACACTATGAGCGCCACGTCGAACAGCGAGGCCGAGATCAACTCCTCTCGATCGGGCAGCACTCCCACCTGACCTATATGGAGACCGCGTGGCCGCGTCCAGATGACGGTGTTACCCTCCTTGATGCCAACATTCCCGCCACGCTTGTAATCGGTGTAAGTGAGCGTACCATGCAAGGCGGCAAGGACATTCTCAACACCTTGCATCGTGTTGGGCCAAAAATTAGCCAACGAGTCTTCCACGTCGAGCATGACGCCCGGCGCTCCCGAATTGAGCATCTTCACCACAAGCTCGGCATCATCAGCCGGGCCGGTCATCTGGTTGCGCTGGTCCTGACACCAATCAGGCAGGTCTATATGCCAGTCCCCCGTGGCGGCCTCAGAGGGTGGAAGGTGAGTAGGCAAGTCACCCATGTGCGCCGCAGCCAATATCTTAGCTCGCGCCTTTCCAAGTGCCTGCTGGCGTGGGGTGAACCGGCGGTGCAAGGGTAGCAGGAAGTCCATGAAGCTACCAGGAAGATCGCTACTCGGATCGAAGCCGGGGGGTGCGGTGTTTATATGCGGGTCCATTGATAGCTCTCCACATCAAAAGTTGGGTGACTCTACTATACATGCTGTGGCAAGTAGCATACGTTTTAAGTCCTCTCCCCTTGTACGGCGGCGGAGCCACAAACAAGCATAGGTCGGATCGCAGGCACGGGAGATGCAAAGACGTGTATGTAGCAATCAGCAGCACCAAACAGCATATTGTCATTCCGAACATAGTGAGGAATCGGGTGGGTATGGGACAGTGCTGAATTAGAGAAAGTGAGTGGAAATCTTGTATTTGAGTACGACCACCACCCGATTCCTCACTACGTTCGGAATGACAATATGCTGGTGTGGTATTCAACGCCTACTAAGAGCCACTTTGCAGCAGCTATGGGGTCGCAGGCGCTGCATCTTAGGGCTGTATCAAAGTCGGTTTGCACAATGGCGATTTTGAACAATCCCTGTTGTACATCTATACCGGCGCACCAGGCTTCTACTCAGAGTCGTGTTCCGGTGCGTAGTGCGACACGGCGGTACACTGCCGCAGTTTCGTTCGCGCAGCGCTCCCAGCTATATTTTGCAACCTGCGCCTTTCCGGCTTCCACAAGGCTCGCCCTGAGTTCTTGCATGGTGAGTATAGCCTCAATTGCCTCGGCATAACCCGCATCGTCCGTGGGGTCTACCAGCAAAGCAGCATTCCCCAGAATTTCAGGCATGCAACTGGCTGTAGAGGAGACAACAGGCGTACCCACCGACATTGCCTCGATTGGGGGTAGCCCGAACCCCTCGTATATGGATGGGTAGACAAGCACATCAGCGCAGGCATAAAGTAGAGGCATTTGGTCCTGCGGCACATGCCCCAGCCACACAACTCGGCTCGCCAGCCCATGCGATGCAATCCAATTCCCATAGAAGGGCCAATCCTCAACGCGCGCACCGGAAACAACCAGCATGGCTCTCCTGAGCGGTCCGTCCTTCGAACTATTTGCGAGCACCCGTAGTGTGAGGTCAAGGTTCTTTCTACCTACCGGTGCGCCCACTGACAGCAAGAGTGGAACATCGCCAACACCGAGCCTGGCTCGATACTGCCGGACCTGTTCCACAGCCTGTGGCTTGTATTCCGGCTGGGCCGCCAGGTAGGTGACAGCTATCTTTCCGGGTGGGAGCCTATAGTAACGAGCCACATCCATGCGTGAAAACGCCGACAGGGTAATTACAGCGGCAGCTTTGCGGGTCAGCACAGGCAAAACGAAGCGGTTGTATAGTTGCCAGTCCAATGGGAAATCACCTGGATACCGCAGAGCCGCAGCGTCATACAGATTCACTATAGCGGGGACAGGCGAGCGCCACGGCATCACAAAAGATGGGCAGTGGAGTAAATCGTAGGGACCATTCTTCAGGACACGGCGAGCACCAAGCATCAGCCACATGAGCGTGCCCACCGTGCCGCCTTCGGGTGCTGCTATCTCATCTGGGATTACCGCACTCTGCTCGCGGAGAGCCTTGAGAATGGAGCGCGCGTAAACGCCCGAACCGCCACCATTGCGCATTGGGAAGGTCATATCCACGGCCACGCTCAACGGGCGTTGCTCTTGAGCCATACTACTCCTGCACCAGTAATGAGGACTGAACCTGGGGTTCTACCATAGGAGATCTTTGCCAGACTTTGACATGGCTTTTCGCGGCCCAAAACGCCTGAGCAGGTAATCACGATATGCTTCCAGTTTGGCTTGGGCCTCCGGATCGTCCTCGGGAAGCCTTATACGCCAGGTGACTGAGCGAGAGAGTATCTTTGCCCACGCGGTCAGGCGAGAACCCCAGGTGCCCCACTTCTCGATGAAGCGCAGGCGGTTCCTCTCCCAGTAGTAAACGCTGCCCAGCGACGGGAGAGTACCTGCCGTAGCGTTGACTCGGTGCCATATACGCGAACGTGGCACAAGCAGCAAGCTATATCCCGCCCGCCGGAGCCTGAAGCACCAGTCCACATCCTCCCAGTAGAGAAAGTAGGCAGGGTCCATCATGCCGGCTTTCTCTATGGCCGAGCGCCTCACCAGCAGCGACGTACCTGCCAACCACTCACTCTCTCGGGGAGGCTCATCGGGGGGCAAGCTCAGGCGTTCAGCGAGAAGCATGTGCATAGGAAGGACCCTACCGCCCATCTGCACCTTACCCCCGGCAAACCACACCTTGTCCGGTTCGCTTGCATAAAAGATGAAAGGGCAAGCTGCCCCTGCACGCTTATCCGACTCCAGAGCGTGTATCATATGCGAGATGGCATCGGGGTGCAGCAGCACGTCATTGTTGAGCAACAATACATAGTCCGCGCCCATCCGCAGGGCCAGTTTCATGCCGACGTTGCAGCCACGGGCGAAGCCCAGGTTCACCTTGCTTGCCCACGTAACTACATGGGGGAACTGCGTGCGGACCGCCTCTATAACCTCTCCTCCGTCGTGGGAGCCGTTGTCAATGACGACCGTGCGAATATGTGTATAGGTCTGCCCACGTAGAGATGCGAGCGTATCGAGCGTCAGTTGTAGATTGTTCCAGTTGAGAATGACCGCTACCACAACTGGGTCGGTCGGGAACTGGGGCTGGGGGCTAGGGACGGGAGGGTCAAGGGACAGGGGTTGGGGGCTAGTAGGCGTATCGCCTCCGCTCCCTGCTACCCCTTGACACCCAATCTCTACGCCCTCCGTCCTCGCCAGCAGCTTCCTGTAGAGGGAGTTGAACCTGTCTGCATAGGCCCTTGATGAAAACTCAGCATCGGCACGCTGGGAGCCTGCACGACCCATTTCGGTCCCAAGAGCCGGGTTCTGTAGGAGCGTAACCACTCGCGCTGCCGCACCCGCCACATCGCCCGCATCTACCATGAACCCGGTCTGCCCATCAACCACTATTTCTTTCAGCCCGCCCAATGCCGCGGCCACCACAGGTCTGCCCGCCGCCATTGCCTCGACAGCTACCAGGCCGAACGGCTCAGGGCGCACTGGCAAATGCACCAGCACGTCGAGCAGATTGACCACGGCAGGTATGTCCCCGCGCAGTCCCGCTACTACGACCTGCTTCTCAGGTGCCAGTCTCAAATCCTCGATCTTTTGTCGCAGGCGCGTCAGATGGCGCGCTTTGTCGTCAAACACACCACCTACGATCACGAATTTAGCAGCTACACCGGCATCCAATACACGGCGGGCCACTTCAACGAACTGGTCCTCGCCCTTCCACATGCCTATCCTGCCGATCATGCCCACCACTTGCTCTCCCACGCCAATGCCCCATGCGGCTCTCAGACGCGCCACTTCTTCGGGCGACACAGTACGGTATAGCGCGAGGTCCAGGCCGTTCTTGATAACCGACAGTTTGCGCCTGATAGAAGATTGCGCCTCGACAAGGTTGTGGGCAACCGCATCAGAAGGCGCCACTATGCTCGTGGATAGCGCATTCATTAGTCGGACCAGCACCCTCCCCTCCCATTTGCGCAAGAGTTCATGCACATGCCACACGTGAGGCACCCCGGCCAGGCGAGCCGCGATGGCCCCCGACAGGATAGTGCTGGTGTTGGACTGCACGAGGTCTATCTTATGCTCGCGGATTAGCCGCAAAAGGAACGGCACAGATTTTACCAGTGAGACGGCCATGTAAAGTGCGCCACGGGCATTCAGGTATTTCTGGCGGCGCAACACCGTAATAGGATATTCCCACTGCTTTATACCCAGGCGGTCAAGTTCGCGCACCAGGCGCAGGTCGTCCTGCACGTCGTTCGCCATGACAACGAACGGAGTTATACGCAGGCGATCAGCGTCCTCAAGCAGAGTAAGGAGCATCCGACTTGCGCCATAAAGGCTGCGCGTGGCATCGAGGTACAGGATGTTCATGCTGTGGTGCTCGAACATGTTAGACGATAACCTTGACATGCTAGGCGCGCTCATGTAGCACCCTCAAGAGCTACTTTATATGCAGCGATAGTTTCGCGTGCGCATCTACCCCAGCTAAACTGACCGGCCCTCGCCAACGATCTCGCTGAGAGTTCCTCCCGCAGGGCCGGTCGACTCACTACGTCGAAGATCGCCTGGCAAAGCGCATCGCAATCAAGTGGGTCCACGAGTACGCCCGCATCGCCAACTACTTCGGGCAGGGAAGTGGCGTTGGAAGAGATAACGGGCACGCCGCACTGCATTGCCTCAAGCGGGGGCAGTCCAAACCCCTCACAGAGGGACGGAAAGACAAACGCCAATGCGCCGCTGTACAACGGAGCCAGGTCCTCGTCGGCTACGTACCCTGTGAGTATAACTCGGTCCTTCACTGCTCGCTGGCCGGAAACCTCATCGAGCAACATCTCGGACTTCCAGCCATGGGCGCCAACCAGCACAAAGTGTAGGTCATCCACCTTCTGCTCTTCAACCAGGCGTGCAAACGACCTGATTGCGTGCTCCATGTTCTTGCGCGGCTCCACTGTATTCACGCTGAGGATATAAGGCCCATCCGGGATGCTATACTTCCGGCGTATATCCGCCAGCCTCTCAGGGTCGTGGCACGGATAGAAAAGCTCAGAATCAGCCGCGAGGTAGGTGACGGATACCCTCGAAGGCTCTATATTCAAGTAGTGGCATACATCGTCCTTCACCGTCTGTGATATCGCCAGTATGTGGTCGTCTGGCCCAAGGCTGCTCAGGATGCTACGGATGATGTTGTTCTGGGCATGAGTTACGAACTGAGGATAAAATATCGGGATCAGATCGTAAACGGTCAGAACCCTCTTTAGATGAGGTATTTGCTTTGTGAAACTCGGAAGTGGATAGAATGGAGAGTGGAAAATATCTGTCCTACTGAGGTCTTCCGGCCCCAGAGGTCGCCAGATGGAGTTCACCCGCTTATCCAGCCGGTTGGCAAGCGTTCGAGCCAATCGCGTAGGCAAGCTTCTATTGGGATTGCGGCCCAGACGGACAACCACGTTATCCAGGGCACGAGCTATATCCTTGGGGAGGCCTCTCGCCTGGAGGAATGATACGCTGCTCAATTGGGGGTTTGACTCCAGGTAGTCAAGAGCGTGGTTCCAGAAGTCGAGCGATTGCGTAGCGGTGAGAGTCAGGTCCAGCTCCCCTGAAACCGCAAGCCGTTCGCCAATGTTCTCCACTACCCTGAATATCCCCGTCCTGTTGCCAGGATTGTAGTAGCCGAGGCCGAGCGCGGATATATCATAGGCGACTCTTATAGCCATAGTATGCCGGGCTGCATAAGGGGCAAACAGAGTGCGAGTAAGCGATCCTCATACGGCTTCCGCTCCACAACATAACTTTGCATGGGATCCGCTATGACACACTCCTGACCAGCGCGTCACATACGTAGGCGATATCCTCTTCGGTGAGAGACGCCGATGACGGCACATTCATGCCTCTCGCTGCCAGGCTGTCCGCCACAGGGAAGCTCTGTCCATGCGCAAGCTCTTGATACATGGGCAAAGTATGCATCGGATAGAAGAAGGGACGAGTCTCTACGCCTGCCTTCTTGAGGTATTCCATAACCTCATCACGGCTCCTCGATACACTGTCGTTGAGCAAGACACAGGTGATCCAGTACGCATTGCGCGCCCAGGGCATCTCAGGAGAGAGGGTGAACTGCGGGTGGTCACCCAGATACTTGCGATACAGTTCGGCATTCTCGCGTCTGCGCCCCAGGTGCCAGGCCACCTTCTCCAGTTGAGCCAGGCCAATCGCGGCTTCTATATTGGTCATGCGGTAGTTATACCCAACGACGGGGAACCAGTAGCGGTGATGCGGGTCCTGCCCCTGTCCTTTCAACTGTCGCACTTTAGCCGCAAGCTCGTCACTACCGGTGGTGACCATGCCCCCCTCGCCGGTAGTGATAATCTTGTTGCCGTAGAAGCTAAAGGTCGCAATATCGGCAAGAGAACCGGTGCGCCTGCCTTTATATTCTGCCCCATGCGCCTCAGCCGCATCTTCTACCACAAACAAGCTGTGCTCGCGGGCGATCTCCATCACAGGGTCCATGTCCATAGGGTGGCCGTACAGGTGGACGACGATTATGCCTTTGGTGCGGGGCGTGATACGCTCACGGATCAGGTTGGCGTCCATGTTCCAGGTCTGCGGCTCTGAGTCGACGAAAACGGGCGTAGCGCCACAGTAGGTGACGGCATTGGGCGTAGCCACAAAGGTCAGAGTGGGCATAATGACTTCGTCGCCGGGGCCAACGCCCAGCGCCAGCAAAGCCAGGTGGAGGGCCACCGTGCCGTTACTGCACGAAAGGGAGTGCGCGACGCCACAGTAAGAGGCGAATCCAGACTCGAATCGGTCAATGTACTTGCCGGTAGAAGAAATCCAAGTGGAGTCCAGGCAGTCCATTACATATTCTTTTTCATTTCCCACAAGCGCTGGGGCAGCAACGGGGATAAAACGGTCCATACTATCTCCTCAGTATCGCACCGGCAGAGGGTCCGGCGGCTCTATGCCAGTTCCTTAAACATAACAATCTTGGCGTCAGACTCGCCCATTATAGCCATCGAGTGGCGGCTATCTTCTACAAAGCCCCTGGAGGTGTAAAGGTGTACCCCTGCTTTGTTGCTCTCATACACTGTCAGTCTGATACGCGGGCTGCCCAGCTTGCGAGCCTGTTCAATAGTGTAATCCAACATCCTGCCGCCGATGCCCATGTTGTGGCGACGATGATCAACCATAATGCCGAAGCTGGGAAGCGGATGCCCCTCATCCCAACCGCGCAACATAGACATGCCTACCAGACATTCGCCCGTGAAGGCTCCATAATAGCGGTCTCTATGGTCTTCGAGAGCTATCTTCCTGGCGGTTTCTGTGGTCATCGGGAAGGGGTTGAAGGTCCGCACCACGCTGGGCACATCGTTCTCTTGCAAGAAACTAGATAGCGCCTCCAGGTCTTCAGGCTCAATTTCTCTGAAGGCTATAGCGTCAGCCTCTCGAGCATTATCTGCCATTCCGCCCTCTTCTCTCCTCAAGCACTCTGGAAAAGACATCTACGTACTGGCCGGCCACATCAGCCCATGTGGGGCGTGGGTCGCTCATCCCCTTGACGGCACTTTCTTTATATACGTCATAGTTATCAAAGAAAGTATCGAGCGCCTCCACAATAGAGGTTACTGACTCGGCGTCGAACCAGGCGACCTTAGCACTATGGTACGACAGATGCTCCTGCATTACCGGAATATCAGAACATAG